>DASPVS010000230.1:0-2517 GCA_035622235.1 Acidimicrobiales bacterium
TCCAACGGATTCGGCGCTGCCGCGGCAACGGGAAATTGCAAGCAGACCTACTACGGCCCGGAGATCGGCTACGGGACTCTTCGCTGCCTGCCCCTCTTCGTCAAAGGCGATCAATCGGTGCAGGACGGGGAGGATGCCCACATCGCGCTCCACTATGCAGAGGGCCACCTCTCCCGCTTACCCCTCGTGGTGTTCGCCCGAGAGGGTCGGACGTTCGGCTTCTGGAATCCTGCCCAACAGACGGAGATCGATGCGAGCTGGATGGGCACCTGGATCGGGGTGACACGAGTGGAGATGGTGAGCTACTGGCTGCTCGTGCTGCCGGCGGTGGGTGGCCTCGTCGTGCTGCGCCGCCGAGGGGTCATCGTCTATCCGCTCATTGCCTTCGTCCTGACGACGGTGGTGGCGGTGGCGCCGGCCATCGGGGATCCGCGCTACCGGGCGGCTGCCGACGTCCCGCTGGTGCTTCTCGCCTCGATCGGCGTCGACGGGTTCATCGGGTGGCGACGACGGTCCCGTCGCCAGCCGGACCCAGATCCCCTCACCGAGCCCGAGGACTTGGTGCCGGTGCCCTGAGGTCGGTCGGTCGCCGCCGAACCAGCGGCCGTGCTCCGTGCCCCAAGTCGATCCCACTGGCCCGCAAACCTCCAGGCCAGAGCCGGTTCCCTCGGGGCTAAGCTATGCCGGATCCACCCGGCAGCGCTGAAGAGCGGCACACAAGGGGCGTAGGTGTCGAGCACGGTTCCACTTGTCCAAGCGGGGCACTCACGCACGGTCGATGCTCACGATCCACATGTGGAGTTGCTGGTGCCCAGCGATGACGTCGTGGATCCCGAGGTCTCGATCGTGGTACCCGCCGTCAACGAGGAACTCACCATCTCCGAGTTCGTCGACTGGTGCCAGCAGGGTTTGCGGGCCGCGGAGGTGCGTGGGGAGATCCTCATCGTCGACAGCTCCACCGACCGTACGCCCGAGCTCGCGCTGGCAGGCGGGGCCCGTGTGCTGCACACGCCGAAGCGAGGGCTCGGACGTGCCTACATCGATGCGCTCCCTCATATTCGCGGCCGGTACGTCATCATGGGCGACGCCGACTGCACCTATGACTTTCGGAAGATCGGACCATTCGTCGAGAAACTGCGCGGCGGCGACGAGTTCGTCATGGGTTCGCGGTGGCTGGGCACGATCGAAGACGGGTCCATGCCGGCCCTTCACCGTTACCTCGGTACCCCCCTCACGACGTGGATCCTGAATCGGCTCTATGGCAGCCATTTCACGGACATCCATTGCGGTATGCGGTGCATCAGTCGGGACGCACTCGAACGCATGGGCCTCGCCTCGCAGTCGTGGGAGTACGCCTCAGAAATGGTGCTGAAGTCGGCAATGATGCAGCTCCGCACGTCCGAAGTCCCCGTCAGCTTCTATCGCGACCAACCTGGTCGGGTGTCGCACCACAAGCGGTCTGGCTGGTTCTCCCCTTTCGTAGCGGCGTGGATCAACCTCCGCATCATGTTCGTGTTCCGGGCTCAGTACTTCATGTTGAAGCCCGGCCTCGCGCTGCTACTGATCGGGCTCATCCTCACGTTGCCGTTGAGCGCCGGCTCCATTTCGATCGGCTCCTACACGTTCAGCCTGTACTGGCAGCTCCTCGGAGTCACCCTCGCGGTGCTCGGTTTGCAGAGCGTCTTCTCTGGCATTCTCGCCGAGGTGATCTCCGATTACTCGGGTCGATCGCGTGATCGATGGAAGGAACGATTCCGCTACACCCGGAGCGTCCTCATCGCCTTCGGAATTCTCGCCGTCGGTGTCGGGCTGCTGGGCAGCCTCATCGGTGAGTACTTCGCCCGTGGGCACGCGTTGCCTGGGCCTGCGTCGCTCGTGGACCATCTCGCGGTGACAGGCCTGCTCTGCGTGATCGCTGGCTTCACGATGTTCTGCTTCACCTTGCTCCTCCACGCGACCGGGGTGCGATTCGGACGCAGACCGCGCCGGACGCACTCTCCTGGCTGACCACCGAGCCGACCGGGAGCACATGACGTTCTCCGATTCGTTCCTCGCGGAATCGGCCGACATCCTCGAGCACGTGGATACGGCAGCCGTCGAATCCTGTGTCGAGCACCTTGCCGAGCTCCGGGCGCGCAGCGGACGTCTCTTCGTGCTCGGCGTTGGGGGCTCGGCAGGGCACGCGTCTCATGCGGTCAACGATTTCCGGAAGCTGTGCCAGATCGAGGCCTATACACCGACCGACAACGTCTCCGAGCTCACCGCCCGGATCAATGACGACGGATGGGACTCGTCGTTCTCCGACTGGCTCGTGGGGTCCAACCTCAACGAACGCGACGGGATCCTTGTCTTCTCGGTTGGCGGGGGCGACAAGCAGCGCGGCGTGTCGGCGAACCTCGTCTCGGCCATGGATACTGCTCGGAAGCGAGGGGCGATGGTCCTCGCCATCGTCGGGCGGGACGGGGGATATGCCCGATTGATCGCGGATGAATGCGTGGCGATCCCACCCTTGTACCC
>DASPVS010000231.1:0-3122 GCA_035622235.1 Acidimicrobiales bacterium
GCCCTGCGACCCGAAGCGAAATAGATGACGCGCCGGCCAGCGGCTTCGTGCTCACGACCAGCTGCGATGCCGGCGCGAACGATGTTGGAGTTGAACGCTCCCGCGAGGCCGCGATCCCCGGCGACGAGCAGGATACCGACCGTACGCACCTCGGCGCGCTCCTGGAGGATCGGCACTCGTCCGACGGCGCCTGATGCCTGCGCGGCCTCCCGGGTCATTCGCCGGATGGCGCTCGCGTACGGCCGTAACACTTCGATCCGCTGCACCGCGCGGCGCAACCGGGCCGCGGCAACCATGGCCATGGCCCGGGTGATCTTCTCGATGTTCGTGACTGCTTTGATGCGGGTGCGGACGTCGCGCGGCGACTGTGCCATGGTGGTTGAGGCGCGTGTGCACTAGGGCACCAACGCGGCTTCCTCCTTATCCTGTGCCGACTGCTCGGTCCCGGCCCCCGTCGGAGTTGCGCGACGTGGCTCCTCATCGCCCTCGATGAGCGGACGGCCCTCTTCGTCGAGGTCGAAGCCGAAGTCCTGAGCGAACTGCGCGACCGCTGCGTCCACTCGGGCCTGGGTCTCCTCACTCCAGTCCCCGCCTCCGATCTGTCGGAGCAGCTCGGGGTCGGCGCCGCGCACCCTCTCGATCAGCTCCCAGAGGAACCGCTCGACCTTGTCGATCGCTATCCGGTCGACGTAGCCGTTGGTGGCCGCGTAGATCTGCACCACCTGCTCCTCAACCGGCATGGGGCTGCGCTCCGCCTGGTTCAGCGTCTTCACGAGTCGCTGGCCGCGAGCCAGCGTTCGCTGAGTCTCGGGGTCGAGCTCGGACCCGAACTGGGCGAACGCCTCGAGCTCGCGGAACTGGGAGAGCTCGAGCTTCAGGCGACCCGCGACCTTGCGCATCGGCGTGCCCTGGGCATTGCCGCCGACCCGCGAGACCGAGATACCGACGTTGATGGCCGGGCGGACGCCGGAGTAGAAGAGGCTCGGTTCGAGATAGATCTGCCCGTCGGTGATCGAGATCACGTTCGTCGGGATGTAGGCCGACACGTCACCCGCCTGCGTTTCGATGACCGGCAGAGCGGTCAGAGACCCGCCGCCCGGGAGCTGCTTCCCCGTCGTCGGATCGGTAACGACATCGGACAGCTTGACCGCCCGCTCCAGCAGACGGGAGTGCAGGTAGAAGACGTCGCCCGGATACGCCTCGCGACCCGGCGGGCGGCGCAGCAACAGGGACATCTGACGGTAGGCGTAGGCGTGCTTGGTGAGGTCGTCATAGATGACCAGCGCGGCCTTCCCGTTGTAGAGGAAGTACTCACCCATTGCACAGCCCGAATATGGCGCCAGGAACTTGATCGGCGCGGCCTCGTCGGCGGCGGCCATCACGATGATCGTATTCTTCAGCGCGTCGGCCTCCTCCAACACGCTCGCCAGCTGGGCGACGGTCGATTTGCGCTGCCCGATCGCCACGTAGACGCAGATCAGGTCACGATCCGCGTTGTTGATGATCGTGTCGATGGCGATGGCCGTCTTCCCGGTCTTGCGGTCGCCGATGATCAACTCGCGCTGGCCTCGTCCAATCGGGATCATCGAGTCGATCGCCTTCAATCCGGTGAGCATCGGCTCCTTGACCGGCTGACGTTGCACGACGCCCGGCGCCTTGTGCTCGACCGGCCGCGTTGCGGTCGTGTAGAGGTCGCCTCTGCCATCGACCGGATTTCCGAGGGGGTCGACGATCCGCCCGAGCAGTTCGTCACCAACCGGAATTTCCAATAGGCGCTTGGTGCGCTTTACGGTGTCACCCTCTACGATCTTCTCCCACTCGCCGAACATCACGGTGCCGACGTTGTCGGACTCGAGGTTGAGTGCGAGCCCGGTGACGTCGTGGGGGAAGGTCAGCATCTCGAAGGACATGCAGTGCTCGAGGCCGTGGATGCGGCAGATGCCGTCGGCCACAGACAGCACGGTTCCCACCTCCGTGAGGTCCGCGACTGTGGTGTCGAGCCCTTGAATCCGGCTCTTGAGGATTGAGGTGATCTCGTCAGGCTTGATCTGCATTGAGTGGCTCCTTGACAGGTGAGGGTGGTCGGCCCCGTCTGATCTCCTTGCGAATTTGATCCAGCCTGTTCCTGATGGATGCATCGAGGATGAAGTCGCCCACGCGGAGCACGATGCCACCGAGGATGTTGGGATCGACGACGCTGGTGAGCTCGATCTTATTGCCGGTCTGCGTGCCGATACGATCCCCGATGTCGCGCACGATGGACTCGTCGAGTTCCACCGCACTCGTCACCTCGACCGGCAGCAGCTTCATCTCCGCGTCCCACATCTCTTCGTAGCGTGCGCGGATGTGGAAGATCTCGGGCATCCGGCTGCGCTCGACCAGGGTCTCGAGGAAGCTCATGAACGTCTCGTCGGCTCCCTCGATCAGCCGGCCCAAGCCCTCCTTCTTCTCCTCGGTCGAGAGGTACGGGGAGAAGAAGAACGTCTGGAGATTGTGGTTGGCCGACAGCACGTCAGAAAACTGGCCGAGCTGGTCCCGAACAACGTCGAGCACGTCGCGCTCTGAGGCGACCTCGAAGAGCGCCCGTGCGTAGACCTCGGCGACCTGTTCCACTAGCTGGTCCTCTTGGACGTCACGATTGCCGGCCGAGCCCGCCGCTCAGGACCGAGAAGTCAAGCTCGGACACCGCGTCTTCGACCAGGCGTCGCTGGTCCTCCGCGGTCAGCACCTTGCGCGTCACCAGCTCGGTGGTCATCACCGTGAGGTCGACGACGTCTCGAACGATCTCGTCGAGGACACGGCGGGTCTCGGCCTCGATGTCCCGGCGGGTCTGCTCCATCATCTGCTCGCGCCGCGCTTGGGCTTCGGTGCGTGCCTCGCGCTCGGCCGCCGCCACGGACTGGCGGGTTCGTTCGATGATCTCGTCGGCCTCCTGGCGCGCTGCGCGAAGCCGCTCGCGGTACTCCGCGAGCACCTGGTCGGCCTCGAGGCGGGTGCGCTCGGCCGCGTCGATCGATTCATCGATCGTCTTGCGGCGCTGATCGAGCGCCTGGCCGATACGGGGGAACACCGCCTTTACGAGGATGAAGAGCGAGATCGCGAACACGGTGAGCGTCCATATC
>DASPVS010000232.1:0-2424 GCA_035622235.1 Acidimicrobiales bacterium
CGCAACCACACGCGGCACTACTGGAGCGACTGGGTGAGCCGGTGCATCTACAACGGCGGTGCGCGCGACCTGGTCCTGCGCTCGCTCATCACCCTGAAGGCCCTCACGTACGAACCGAGTGGTGCCGTCTGTGCGGCGGCGACGACCTCGCTTCCCGAGACCATCGGGGGAAATCGCAATTGGGACTATCGATATTCGTGGCTCCGAGACGCGACCTACACCTTGCATGCGCTCTTGCTCTCGGGATACGTCGACGAGGCGGCGGCGTGGGCGCGTTGGCTACGGCGCGCAGTCGCGGGGGACCCCGGGGAGATGCAGATCATGTACCGAATCGATGGAGAGCGGCGCCTTGTCGAGTTCGAATTGGACCACCTCGCGGGCTACGAGGGATCGAAACCCGTCCGAATCGGTAACAAAGCTGCCACACAACTCCAGCTCGACGTCTACGGCGAGGTCCTGGACTCCGCCCTTACCTATTGGCGAGCCTCTGTTCCCAAGGGGCTCAACATTTCCCCCGACCTGATCATGGCGATCGTCGACCATCTCGAGAAGGTGTGGCCCGAGCCCGACAACGGAATCTGGGAGGTGCGCGGCCCGCGGCGCCACTTCACCCATTCGAAGGTGATGGCCTGGGTGGCCTTCGACCGTGCGATCACCTTGGCGGAGGACGGAGTCTTGCCGCAGGAACCCACGGACCATTGGCGGCAGGTGCGCGACGAAATCCACGCCGAGGTTTGCGAGCGTGGGTTCGACTCCGGGCTCAACTCTTTCACCCAGTACTACGGATCGAAGCTGCTCGACGCCAGTCTTCTCATCATCGCACCCGTCGGCTTCCTGCCGGTCGACGACCCGCGCGTGGTTGGGACCGTGGAGGCGATCCAGAAGGGGCTTTGCTCCGACGGTTTCGTCCGCCGGTACCAGACGGACACCGATGAAGACGTCGACGGCCTCAAGGGGACGGAGGGCGCATTCTTGATGACGAGTTTCTGGCTCGCCGACAACTTGGCGCTGCTCGGGCGCCACGACGAGGCAAAGGAGATGTTCGAGCGGCTCTCTGCATGTTGCAACGACGTGGGTCTGCTTTCAGAGGAGTACGACCCGAGCGCCGATCGACTGCTCGGGAATTTCCCGCAAGCCTTCTCGCACGTGGCCCTCGTCAACACCGCAGCCAACCTCTCGATGGCTGAGCGCGGCCCCTCGGCGATGCGCAGTCGCCGATCAGGCCCGCCTCGAGATCCGAGGGCTCCAGCAGGCCGACCCCGAGATCCGAGCGCTCCGGCAGGCCCGCCCCGAGATCCGAGCGCTTCGGCAGGCCCGCCCCGAGATCCGAGCGCTTCGGCAGGCCGATGAATCGCTTTGGCCTGCCTGTGAACCGGCGGGCTGATGGAGATGAAAGGTGTTCCGTCCGAGGCGGAGGCCAACGTGCGCACCGCCGACCTCTTGGGCCATCCTAGGAAGTCATGAGAGGGATCCAGAGCTACGCCGCATACATCCCCTATCGCAGGCTGGAGCGCAAGGACGTCTCCGCCTTCTTCGGAGGTGCACCCGGTCGGGGACAGCGGGCGGTTGCCTCGTTCGACGAGGACACGACCACGATGGGATTCGAAGCGGCACGCCTGGCGCTGCGATCGGTAGGCGGTGCCTCTCCCGGTTCCCTGTGGTTTGCCACGGCGGAGCCCGCTTATCTCGAGAAGACGAACGCGACGGCGATCCACGCCGCACTCCGTCTCGACCCGGAAGTTCAAGTGATGGACGTGAACGGAGCCGTGCGCTCGGGGATCGGGGCGCTCCTGGCCGCGCTGCGAGGCACCGGCGAGGTGCTCGTCACCACGGCCGGGATGAGAGGTGGCCTGCCGACGAGCGCCGCAGAGAGCGAAGGTGGCGATGGAGCCGCCGCACTGCTCGTGGGCGACAACGAGAGCGACGGCGACGGCGACGGCGACGGGAAGCCCGTCATAGCGGAGTACCTCGGGGGCGCGTCGGAGACCGAGGAGTTCGTCGATCGCTGGCGGATCCCCGGCTCACCGACGACGCGGCGCTGGGAGGACCGCTTCGGCGAGACCGTCTACCTACCCATGGTTGAACGAGCCTGGAACTCGGCCCTCAAGGCGTGCGAGTTGAGCTCGGAGCAGATAGACGTGGCCGTGGTCACCGGCAATCACGCCCGAGCAGTTCGTGCTGCGGCGAACAGGCTCGGCGCCAAGTCGGTCGCGGACAGTCTCGAATCGACGGTTGGCAACACAGGCGCCGCGCACTTTGGTGTCGTTCTCTCAGACGTGCTCGACAACGCTCAACCCGGTACGACGATAGCTGTCGTCGTATTGGCGGACGGAGTCGACGTCCTCGTCTTCCGGACCACCGAGAACATCTCGTCGTTCTCCCCGTCCAAGTCGGTCGCTGCTCAGATCTCCCGGAGTGCACCTG
>DASPVS010000233.1:0-10256 GCA_035622235.1 Acidimicrobiales bacterium
AGGACGGTGAGCTGCTTCGGACGCTCACTTTGGATCCCGCCCTCGACTACCACCCCCAGACACTGGGCTGGGTTTCGACTATGACTTGACAGATCATTCGCCGATGACTTGACACATCACACAGCGCGCTCGGAGGGACTCGAACCCCCAACCTTCTGATCCGTAGTCAGATGCTCTATCCAATTGGGCTACGAGCGCTTGACGACTCCTCGATCCTGGCCATTCGCGAGCTTTCGAGCAGCCGGATCGCAGGAGCGACAAGAGACCATCGTATCCCAGAGCCATGAGGCCGCATCCGCGAAGCGCGCCGTCCCAAACGACGCGAAGTTGCATACAAGGGCCGCGAGCAACGAGGATCGGGGGGGGGGTTCGGATGCCCTACAGCGAAGGCCGGCTTGTCCACGATGCCGACGCCCACATCATGGAGACCCCGAACTGGCTCAAGAACCACGCCGACCCACGTTTTCGCGACCGCATCCCTACGCTGACCTTCCCGAGTGGCAACGAGCTGCGACAGACCGGTGATCCCGAAGAGCAGCGGAGGGACATCCTCGCTTCGTTCGAGAGGCTGACGGCAAAACACGCTTCGTCCGATTACCGCTCGGATGAGGCCGCCGAGATAATGAACCGAAAGAATTTCGCGGCAACGGGCTCTTTTATTGCTCAAGACCGCCCTCGCGCGCTCGATCTCCTCGGCTTCTCCAGCCAACTCGTGTTCAACACGTTTCACAACCGGCGTCTACGCGACTGGGAGCATCGCGGAGATCTGGAGCTCACGTTCGGAGTGGCCGAAGCTCACAATCGCGGCATGCTCGAATTCTGCTCGGTCGACGCCCGTCTACTCGCTAGTTGTTACGTCCCGCTGGTCGACATCGAAAGGGCGGCGCCATTCGCGCGCTCGGCCATCCGAAACGGAGCAGCTGCATTACTCGTAGCGTCAGGTTGCCCACCTGACCATTCCCACAGCCACGTCGGTCTCGACGCCTTTTGGGCGGTGGCTCAGGAAGCCGATATTCCGGTCGTATTTCACGTCGGTGGCACTGGCGATCTGATCGATCAGAATTACTTCAAGAATGGTCTCCCTGTACCGCCCGATTTCCACGGCGGGGAAGAGAATTTCCGTTCGGTCGACTACATGGGGATTCCTGGCCCGCCTGCCCAGACACTGGCGACGATGATCTTCGACGGGGTTCTCGATCGATTTCCGGGCCTGCGCATCGGTGTCATCGAGCAAGGAGCGATCTGGGTTCCTTCGTGGTTGCGGCAAATGGAGTCGGCTTTCGATGCGTTCAGCCGTCACGAGGGGCGCTTACGCGCGCTTTCGATGCGGCCAACCGATTACGTACTGCGCCAGGTGAGGTTCACCCCATATCCGACTGAAGATGTCGGTTGGATCATCGAACAGTCAGCTCCGGAGCTCGTCATGTTCTCCTCCGACTACCCGCACGTCGAAGGAGGAAGGAGACCGTTGGAGCGCTTCGAGGCTTCGCTAGGGGACGCAAGTGAAGGCGTTCGTACCTCGTTTTATTCCGCGAACTTCGCCGAGCTCATGGGATCGCACCTTCCGCTGGCCGCCTGAACAGACGCAACGGCCGGCACGGCCCCATCTCCGTCAGTCAGCTCCGCCGGAGCGATATTGCGACGCGGCTTCGCGAACGGCGCCGACTACTTCTTCGTAAGAAGCCCCCGGCCCGAGCACTGCGAAAACACCTGCCCGTTCGAGCTCGGGCAGGTCCGACGGCGGCACGATGCCACCCAGCACGACGGGTGTTTCGAGTCCCTTCTCGCGCAAGGCGTCCACGACGGCTGGAGCGAGCGTCAAGTGGGCTCCGTTGTGCATCGACAAACCGACGACGTCCACGTCCTCGTCCAACGCGGCCGCCGCGACCATTTCCGGAGACTGACGCAGTCCGGCGTAAATGACCTCCATTCCTGCATCGCGAAGCGTTCTCGCGACGACCTTGATGCCGCGGTCGTGCCCGTCGAGCCCCACTTTGGCGACGAGCACTCGAAGTCGCTGGTGGGACGAAAGGTTCGAGGTCACGGTCGGTACCGACGAGCCATCACGGCCGACACCTACGAGCGGTCACGCCCAGAGCGCGATCGAAGAAGAGAAAACTCAGCCGAAAAGCGCAACCTCGAGCTAGACCGCTGCACGTTCGACCCACGTCCCGAAGACTTTTTCGAGAGCGTGGATCGTCTCTCCGACAGTTGCGTAAGCGCCTGCGGCCTCGATCAAAGCGGGCATGAGGTTTACGCTCGGATCCCCCGCCTCGTCGCTGAGCCGCGCCAATGTTCGCCTCACGGCTTCATCGTCGCGGTCGCGCTTGACTTCCTCCAACCGCTCGAGCTGTCGTTTCTCGACTTCGGCGCTCACGTACAGCGTGTTCGGTACCTGGTCGTCACCTTCTGTGTAACCGTTGACTCCGACGTGGACCCACTTGCCTGCCTGAAGCTTGCGCTGGAACCGGTACGAAGCTTCCGCGATCTCGGCCTGGAACCATCCGTCCTCGACTTCCGAAACAACCCCGTCAAGAATGGACCCCGCCCCCTTTTCGAGAAGGTGCCCGAACACCGCTTCGGCCTCCCGTTCCAACTCGTCGGTCAGCTCCTCGACGAACCACGAGCCTCCAAGTGGATCGGCGACGTTTGCAGCACCCGACTCCTCGGCTATCACCTGCTGAGTACGGAGCGCGATGCGTGCCGCTTTTTCTGTTGGGAGCGCAAGGGCTTCGTCGAACGAATCGGTGTGAAGGCTCTGGGTTCCACCGACAACGCCCGCTAGTGCTTCGATCGCGACGCGGGCGATATTGACCTCGGGCTGCTGGGCGCTGAGTGACACACCCGCCGTCTGGGTGTGGAAGCGCAACTGCATGGAGCGCGCATCTTTCGCTCCGTAGTGGTCGCGCATCCACCGCGCCCAGATACGGCGCGCGGCGCGGTACTTCGCGACCTCCTCGAAGAAGTCGATGTGTGCGTTGAAGAAGAAGCTGAGACGGGGCGCGAACCGGTCGACCTCTAACCCGGACGCGATCGAGGCTTCCACGTATGCGAAGCCGTTGGCCAATGTGAACGCGAGCTCTTGTGCGGCTGTCGATCCCGCTTCGCGAATGTGGTATCCGGAGATCGAGACCGGATGCCAACGGGGAAGCTCGTCGCTGCAGAACCTGATCACGTCGGTGACGAGCCGCAGAGAGGGACGCGGCGGGAACACGTACTCCTTCTGGGCTTGATACTCCTTGAGGATGTCGTTCTGGATCGTCCCGCCGAGCTTCGAACGCGCGACACCCGCGCGATCGGCGAGGACCACGTACATGGCGAGGACGATCGCCGCAGGTGAGTTGATGGTCATCGATGTCGTCACTTCACCGACGTCGATTCCCGAGAAAAGAGTCTCCATGTCCGCCAGCGTGTCGATCGCGACGCCTGCCCGTCCCACCTCGCCCTTCGCCAACGGGTCGTCGGAATCACGGCCGAGAAGCGTCGGCATGTCGAAAGCGGTGGACAGTCCGCTCCCACCGGCTCGGAGCAGCTCCTTGAAGCGCTCGTTCGTGTCCTCGGCCGTACCGAAGCCCGCGAACTGCCGCATCGTCCAGAGCTTCGACCGGTACATCGACGCGTACGGCCCCCTTGTGTAAGGCCACTGACCAGGGAATTCACCGTCGTCCGGCCCGTAGGCTCCGTCTAAAGGGATCCCTGACATCGTCTCGAAGCCATCGGTCCGCCGGGGTGACTTCTCGTACTCCCTGTCCCACTCTTTGCGGCCGCTCACGTACTCCAAAGTACCCGCGCCGCAGCCGGAAGCCCCACCACAGCCGCAACCGAGAAGACGGAACCTCGGCTCAGGTCGCTTTGCTCACAGAGCTCATGTTGAAGTCGGGAACCCGCAGGGGCGGCATCGCCGTTCGCGGCAGGTATTCGTTGAATTCACGCGAGAGCGCGCGCCTGGTGCGGCCCGCCACAGTCGCGCGGCGGAGAAGGTCCACCGGGCTCTCGTTCCATCGGAAGTTGTTGGTGGCGCCCACGATCCGGCCGTTCTCGATCACATAGACCCCGTCACGTGTGAGGCCTGTGAGCAGGAGCGTCGATGGATCGACGGTACGGATGTACCAAAGGCAGGTGAGAAGAAGCCCCCGCTCGACGTCTCTCACCATCTCTTCCGCAGTTGTCGCAGCACCCGGGAGCTCGAGAACGAGGTTGTCGATAGGAGGCGTGGGGATCGCTCCCGACTTTCGCGCTCCTGCGCGGTGGTATTGCAAGCGCTCGAGCTTTCCTCCCTCGATCCATTTGGTGCGCTCGAGGTGCAAGCCGTTGTCGAAAACCGAGACGTCGGTTCCCGATGTGCCGACAGCCAGGAAGGGAGAGCACTCGAGGCCAGGTTCCGCCGGATCGCTTCGAAGTTCGAAAGAGAGCGACGAAAGAACGTCGCCGATTCGTGTTTTCCCGCCGGGAGCGGAAAAGACGCTCCGACCGTCCTCGGCGTCACGTCCACTCGCTGCGTCGAGAACGAGCGTCATGAGATCGGCCACTGCGTCCGCGGGAAGGACCACGTCGTAACGCCCCGGTTCGAGCTCGATGTGCTTCTCGGCCCAGCCGAGTCGCTGCGCCAACTGCTCCTCGATCGCACCGAGGTCAGCCGTTTCGAGGTCCGCACTGCCGACGCCTGCCCAAGCAGAGCGCGTGCCGTCCGAGCTGCGTGACACCAACTGCAATCGACCCGTCGGCTGTACATGACGAATCCGGGTGCCGGTGGACGAACCCACGTACACGACTTCGGTCGAATGCTCGGCGAACCCTGCAAGCACCCGATCTCCCTTTCGAGCGTGATCGAAGGCCGCTGCGAGCGACGCGACCACGTGGTCCAGGCGCTCGAGATCCTGCGCCTCCACCGGCTTGTCGAGGTCGGGGTCCACCCCGCCATCGAGCAAAGGGCTCGCGTCGTCTGCGACGTCGGCTCCCTGTGATTCTGCGTCAGCCGCCCGGACGAGATCGGCCACGTCCGCCGCGCCGCTCGCGCTCGCGACTCCCACCGACGTGCCCCCGGTGCGCTCGCGCGTGCTCACGACGACGATGCGGCGATCACTTCTGTTCCCGTTGGTCGTGGTCGTGTTGTTGGCGAAGCGGACCTCCGCCTCGGTTCGGTCGTAGACGATGACGATCGAGCCCGACGCGTTCGAAGTCTCGAGCGCCCTTTCGATCACAGCGTGCGCCGGAGCCAGCCGCCCGCCTGAGAACCGCACTTCGCTCATCGTCCCGCCTCCGCTCTGGTGTTGAGCACGTTCACTTGGCGGAACCGTGCGGACGGACAACCGTGGCTCACCGGCGCGACTTGTGCAGGCTGGCCCTTCCCGCAATTGAAAGCCCCGCCGAGCACATAAGTCGACGCGCCGCCGAGCGCGTCGAGCGATCCCCAGAAGTCCAACGTGCTCGACTGGTACGCCACATCCTTCACCTGACCGGCGAGTCGACCGCCTTCGATCCTGTAGAAGAGCTGGCCCGTGAACTGGAAGTTGTATCGCTGCATGTCGATCGACCAACTCTTGTCACCCACGATGTAAATGCCCCGATCGGTTCCGCTTATGAGGTCTTGGGTGCTCGGCCCGTCGCTCGCGTCGCCCCGAGCGCCTTTCGCCGTGCTTGGACCGGATCCGTTCCCTTTAGCCGGTTGCAACGACACGTTGGGCATTCGCTGAATCGGGATGTGCATCGCCGAGTCGGCGTACGCGCATCCGTTCGAGCGCCCGAAGCCGTTGGCGCGCGCCATCGTCCGATCGAGCTGGTATCCCACGAGTACGCCGTCGCGCACGATGTCGAAAGCCTGGGCGCTCACGCCCTCGTCGTCGTAGCCGACAGTCGCAAGACCGTAGGGAGTGGTGCGATCTCCGGTCACATGCATCAACTCGGAGCCGTACTTGAGCTTTCCCAGCTTGTCGATCGTTGCGAACGACGTTCCCGCGTAGGCAGCCTCGTAGCCGAGTGCACGGTCGAGTTCGGTCGCGTGCCCTACCGATTCGTGGATCGTGAGCCAGAGGTTGGTCGGGTCGATGACGAGGTCGTAACTCCCCGGATCGACCGACGGTGCATTCACCTTCTCTTCCAAAAGGGAGGGCAGCTCGTTTATTTCACGCTCGAAGTCCCAGCCTTCTCCGTGGAGGTATTCCCATCCCCGACCTGCGGGCGGGCCGGTGGTGCGCACGCTCTCGAATCCGCCCGAATCCTCGACGGCATGAACTTCGACTTGAGGCTGTATCCGCACCCGCCGCTGGAGGACGACCGTTCCCGCATCGTCGGCGTAGTACTTGTCCTCCGACACTGCGAGCACGTGTGCCGTCACGTGATCGACTGCCCCCGCATCGAGAAGGCGTCTGCTCCACTGCTCCAAGATTCCCACCTTCTCGCTCAACGGAACCTCGGTCGGGTCGATTCGGAACTCGGAAACCCAGTTCGCCTCACCGTGTGGTGGTTCGTCCGCGAGCTCGACTCGCCCGCCCGCTTTGGCGGTCAGGCGCGCCATCGCCACGGCGTGATCGGCCAACCCGGCGGACGAAGACGGTTCGAGCTCCGCGGTGGCCGCGAAGCCCACGGCGCCGTCGCGTACCACCCGAAGACCGACCCCGAGCTCGATGTCGTCAGCCGTCGTCTGAACCACTCCATCACGAAGGGCGACCAGCTGTGTATGGGTCCGCTCGATTCGCAGCGATGCATTGCTCGAGCCGAGGGTTTTGGCTCGAGCCAAGGCGGCAGCGCTCACGTCGTCGAGGCGCAGGGCGATGAAATCCGGGGCGAGATCGGGCACCGTCTGACCGTACCCTCCGCAGCTCTTTCGGGCACACGGCACATACGATGGAGTGCAACGGAGCAACGGAGTCCCTGAACAGGGCGGGACCTGGGCCCGTATACAACCCGTTGAGCCGGCCCGAGGGGCCGTCGCACGGGGATGGGGAATGACGAGGACGGCACAGGCGCCGATGGATGGGATCCGACAAAGACGTGAGCGCGGCCTGTGGCAGCTCGACATCGGCGAGGACCCGCCCCTTGAGTCTGCGGACGAAGCGGGCCTGCGCGGCGCGTTCCAGGCTCACGGGGGTGAGCTCTACGGGTACGCCCGCCGTTCTCTGGGTGATCCCGGGCTCGCCGAGGAGGCCGTGCAGGAGACGTTCGTAAGGGCGTGGCGGGCGCGGGACCGTTTCGACCCGTCGCTCGGAGCCATGCGCAGCTGGCTCTTCGCCATAGAAAGGCGGATCGTCATAGATCTGGCCCGCTCCCGCGCGCTGCGCAGCACCGATCCCATGCCCGAGGACATCTCGACGCCGGACGACGTGGAAGACGCGATGGTCTCGTGGCAAGTCGAAGAAGCGATCAGGCGGCTCCGGCCCGAGCACCGCCAGGTCCTGGTCGAGGTCTATTACCACGGCAGGCGCAGCCGCGAGCTCGCCACAGAGCTTGCAATTCCCGAAGGGACGGTGCGGAGCCGGCTGTTCTACGCCCTGAGGGCGCTGCGCCTGGTTCTCGACGAGATGGGGTGGGAGCGTTGAACGCCGCGCGCTGCGACCACTGGCGCGGGTTGCTCGCGATGCGGGTGGTGGGCCAGCTGGATCCGGAAGATCGCACGGCTCTCGAAGCGCACCTCGAAGGATGTGCCGAGTGCCGCGCCGAAGCCGATGACCTCGAGTCGCTGACAAAGGCGCTCCCGCTTGCGGATCCCGCTCACCTGACCGCCCAGAGCTCTCCTCCCGCCGGGCTCGGCGACGCGGTGCTGCGTCGGGTACAGCAGGCCGAATGGGACGAGATGGCCGCGCAACGCAGAACGCGGCGGCACAGACGAATTCGATGGGTGGGAACCGGTGCAGGAGTGGGCGCGGTGGCAGCGGCTGCCATCGCGCTCGCACTCTTTGTCGGCGGGTCCCCGAAGCCGTCAGCCGGGCGGACCCTGGCTCTCCACGGGCCGCCCGGAGTGCAAGCGAGCGTGGTGCTCACAGCGGTCAAGTGGGGAAGTGAGGTGGAGCTCCAGGAGTCGGGTCAGCCAGCCGGGCAGGTCATGTGGGTGATCATGGGGAACGGGTACGACAGCAGTCCGTGGATGGGTGGCAGCTACAGGACGACAGGATCGGGGACGGTCCACGTGCGATTCTCCTGTGCTCTCAAGCCCGACGAGATCACGAAGGTTTGGGTCGACAACACGCACCTACAAACGGTTCTCACTACCGGATACGACTGACTTTCGCATCACGCTCGTCGCATCACGCTCGTCGCATCACGCTCGTCTCATCACGCTCGTCTCATCACGCTCGTCTCATCGCGCTGGGAAGCCCCACGCCGGTTGTGCGACACTCGTCAGGTGGGTGCGACCAAGAGACGGGTTCCGGCCGTCGATGGATGGTTCAAGATCGACTCCGAGGCGCCGGCTCTCATCGGTAGCAGGTGCAAGACGTGCGGCACGTTTGCGTTCCCGCGCCAGACCTTCTCCTGCGCGAACCCCACGTGCGACGGCGACGAGTTCGAAGAAGTCGAGTTGAGCAGGCGTGGAAAAGTCTGGTCGTATACCGACGCCCGCTACCAGCCGCCACCTCCTTACGTGGCGGCCGACCCCTACGAGCCTTTCGCCATCGCCGCCGTCGAGCTCCCGGCGGAAAAGATGGTCGTCATGGGACAGGTGGTCCCCGGCGTGGGCGTGAACGACCTGTCGGTGGGAGACGAGGTGGAGCTCGTCGTCGACACCCTCTACGAGGACGAGGATCACGAATACCTGGTCTGGAAGTGGCGACCGGTCATGGAGGCGGTTCGCGGAGAGACGCTCGATGCCTGACCGCGAAACGAAGGTCGCCGTGCTCGGCACGGGAATGCATCCCTGGGGGAAGTGGGGACGCAACTTCGTCGAATATGGCCTCGTAGCCGCGCGCGCGGCCCTCGAGGATGCAAATCTCCTCTGGAAGGACATCCAGTTCGTCTCGGGCGCTGACACCATTCGCAACGGCTATCCAGGGTTCGTTTCTGGTGCGACGTTCGCCCAGGCACTCGGCTGGTCTGGTGCAAAGGTCGTGAGCTGTTACGCGGCTTGTGCTTCAGGAGCGGCGGCGATCGCGAACGCTCGCGCGCAGATTCTCGCCGGGCTGTGCGACGTCGCGCTGGTCGTAGGGGCGGACACGACACCTAAAGGCTTCTTCGCACCGGTAGGCGGAGAGCGACGCGACGATCCGGACTGGCTGCGTTTCCATCTTCTCGGAGCCACCAACCCCACGTACTTTGCGCTCTACGCGCGCCGGCGCATAGAGCTCTTCGGCGCCACGCCCGGTGACTTCGCAGCAGTCAAGGTGAAGAACTCGCGCCACGGCGTCGCTAACCCCAACGCGCGCTATCGCAAAGAGGTTTCCGCCGAAGAAGTCCTCGGTTCTCCCGTGGTGGCTGACCCACTGCACCTTCTCGAAATATGTGCGACGTCCGACGGCGGAGCCGCTTTGGTCCTCTCGAGCATGGACTTCGCGCGTAGCCACGGCGAAAACAACCCCGTAACGATCTCGGGGGTGTCGACAGTCACTCCACGTTTTCCTCAAACTGTCATCGAGATGCCCAACTTCGCTACGGATTCGGCTGCGGCCGCTGGTGACTTGAACGGCGCCGGATTCAAGAAGTCGATTGCTCTTGCCGCGTACGAGGAGGCCGGAATCGGACCGGAGGACGTCGATGTGGCCGAGGTCTACGACCTGTCGACTGCTCTGGAGCTTGACTGGTACGAGGACATCGGCCTCTGCAAGGAGGGCGAGGCAGAACGTCTTATCCGCGACGGCGACACGTCGGTAGGTGGACGGATTCCTGTGAACCCGAGTGGCGGGCTTTCGTGCTTCGGCGAAGCGATCCCCGCTCAGGCGATCGCTCAGGTCTGTGAGCTCGTGTGGCAGGTGCGTGGGCAGGCGACCGGACGCCAGGTCGAAGGTGCGCGCGTAGGCGTGAGCGCCAATCAAGGTTTGTTCGGACACGGTTCAAGCGTCGTGGTGACGCGCTGATCGGCGATGGCGGACCGCGCGGACGTCGTCGTGGTCGGGATGGGCCCCGGCGGCGAGTACCTCGCTGGAGAGCTCGCCCGTAGAGGACTCGACGTGGTCGGCGTCGACGAAGATCACGTGGGCGGCGAATGCCCCTTCTGGGGATGTGTTCCCTCGAAGACGATGATCCGGTCGTCCAATCTCATCGCCGAGGCCCGGCGGGCGGGAGAGATCGCCGGATCTGTCACCGTGACACCGGACTGGTCGCTCGTCGCC
>DASPVS010000234.1:0-7715 GCA_035622235.1 Acidimicrobiales bacterium
CCCCTAGGCCGCCGCTGATCCCCTAGGCCGACCCGCTAGGCCGCCGATCCCCTAGGCCGATCCGCTAGGCCGATCCACGCATAGGATCACTTTCGGGCCCGCTGAAACGGTCACAAGGGGTGCGAGGTGACACAGGAATCCATCGCCGAGATGCCATTGTCCGAAATTGACTTGTCGGACATGGAGTTCTGGGCGCGCCCTTGGGAGGAAAGAGAGGCGGCGTTCCGGACGCTTCGCTCGCAGCGACCGATCGCATTTTTCGAGGAACCGGAAGTCGACCAGTCCGTGCTGCCGATCCCCAAGGGTCCCGGCTATTACGCCATCACCCGGTACGCGGACGTACAGGAGATCAGCCGCCATCCCGAGCTTTACTGCTCCGGAAAAGGCGCGACGAGCATTCTGGACATGCCCCTCGAATTCCTGGAGTTCTTCGGGGGGATGATCAACGAAGACGACCCGCGGCACGCCCGTCTGCGGCGCATCGTGTCAGCGGCGTTCAACCCCCGAATGGTCCAAAGCATCGAAGAAGGAATCCAGAGAGTTGCGGGAACCATCGTCGACAAGCTCGTGGAGGTCCGAACCTGTGACTTCGTGACCGACGTGGCGGCCAGGCTCCCGCTCCAGGTGATCTGCGACATGATGGGCGTCGCAGAGCGGGATTACGACCTGGTCTTTCGGTGCTCGAACATCATCCTTAGCGCGGGGGACCCCGAATACATCCCCGAAGGAACCGACATCGCTGCCGCGTTCTTGCAAGCGGGGTCCGAGCTGGCGCAGCTGATGCAGGAACTCGCATCCTTCCGTAGCGAGCATCCCACCGACGATCTGACTTCGGCGCTCATTCACGCGAATGTCGACGGCGAGGCACTCGACCATTCCGAACTCGCATCGTTCTTCGTTCTTCTGGTGGTGGCCGGCAACGAGACCACTCGAAACGCAATAAGTCACGGTCTGTGGGCATTCACCGAGTACCCGGACCAGAAGATGGACTGGGTGGTGGACTTCGCGACCACCGCGGCGACGGCCGTGGACGAGATAGTCCGTTGGGCGTCGCCGGTCATCTTTATGCGCCGTACGGTGACCCAGAAGACCGAGCTGTCCGGCCAGGAGTTCGCGGAGGGAGACAAGGTCCTTCTCTTCTACAACTCGGCCAACCGCGACGAAGAGATCTTCGACGAGCCTTACAAGTTCGACGTCTCGCGCCATCCCAATCCGCATCTGGGATTTGGTGCAGCCGGACCACACTTCTGCCTGGGCGCACATCTCGCACGCCGGGAGATCATGGTGATGTTCCGGGAGCTCTTCGCACGCACGCCAAATCTCGTAGCGACCGCCGAGCCGGACAGGCTGAGGTCGAATTTCATAAACGGGATCAAGCACCTCCCGTGTGACACCGGGTCGATCTAAGAGACTATTTCCCGGCGGCTTGGCAAAACATCAGATCACCGTCGTAGCTCGCCACGGTCGCGCTCTCGTACCCGACTCCCGGAAGATTGATCCAATGGTCGGCCGGGAGAACGAAGGGGAATGCGGATGGCAGGAAGATCCCGTCGGGGCCCTCCATGGTCACGACGAGGAACGGGGGATCAGAGGAGGAGATCGTCGTTCGGGGAGCCGGTTCGAGCAGGAGCGAGCCGGGACCCGTCGTCCGGACGGTGATGGCCGACGCATAGGGGACTCCGGGGGCTGCATACACAGTCCGTCCGGGCTTCTCCAGGGCGGTTATGAGTGGCGAGGAATCGAGCACGACGCAGCGATGAGTGCCGGCGACTCCATTGGCCGAGAACGTCAGGTCGCCCGGGTGTCCGCGTTCGCGGGAGGTATAGACGCCTAGCGACACTTCTTCTGCGGTGGTACCAGGAGGAGCAGTGTCGGGGACGGCAAACCGGCCGCTTCTGATCAATCGGGTCAGTTGTCCCACGCTCACGCTGTCGGGCCAACCGAGCCCGTTGTAGACGATTGCCTCTGGAGGCAGAGCCGAGCCCCGCGCGATCAGAAAGGCGGCTCTCTTCATCTCTTGGTGGACGGGCCTTATTCCGGCGTTCCACAGATCGGAATTGTTCACCAGGGTCGAGAGGTTGACCGAGAAGACAGCGATCAACGCGACGAAGACAAACGACAAGACGAGCACCGAGCGGCTGATGGTGGTCAGCAGTTGGCCCACGAGTGGAATTGCCAACGCGATGACCAAATAAGAGTACCGCGACGACGTTGCTTCGCTGGCGCCGAACAGAGCCCTTCCCGTACCGATGAAGGCCAACAGAGGAACGGCGCTCACAGCCAGCGCAGCCGGGACGCTCCGGCGCCAGATCGCCCCGGCTGCCAAAAGGATCACCAATACATCGCCGACGATACGGGGCAAGTAGAGATACGACGCGAGGGCGGATGTCAACCCCGTCCAAACATATAGAGCAAGCTCGTGTAAGCCGGTTTGGAAAGTAGCCGACCGTGGAGAGTATTTGGCCCACCAGAGGGCGAACACGAGGCCAGGAACCAGAGCTGTGACGGCAGCGATTCTGAAACGGCGGCGGGTGATCGCGACGATGACGGTGGCGATCACCATCGGTACCCCGACATCGGTGCACATGAGGGAACAGATGCACCAGACTGACGGGAGCCATAGATTGTCGTTTTCAACGGCCTCTATCGCAAGCAGCCCGAACGCGAGCGTTCCGACGAAACCTATTTGGAAGGCCCAGACGAGATTCTGCCAGCCGGCGCCGAGAAGCATGAACGTCGCTGCGAGGAACGTGGCGATCCATGGTTCGACCTTGTGACGGATCATGATGCGCCACAAGAGGTGCGCCGCCAGCAGGTGGAGCAGGATCATTGGGAGCGCATAGAGCCAGTAGTTGCTCACTCCAACAACACTGAACAAACCACGCCAGACAAGAATCGGGATCGTCGACCAGTGCTCGTTGTGCGGGGAGAGGATCCCCTCGGTGCCGCCTAGTTGGACTCGACGATTGACGAGGAAGTCCCACTCATCCAGGTAGAACCAGCCGCGCCCGTCGAGGGCGAGCAAGACGATCCCCGAGATCACCAGGCATGCGCCGTGCACCAGCTTGATCAGAGGTCCCGTGTCCGGGATCGGCGCGAAGATCAAAGTCCGGCGCGGCGACTCGCTTCGGTTTCCGGGCCCAGAGGTTTCAGAAGACGGTGGCGTCCCGGGAGCGTTGGACTCGGCTTCGGGAGCGTTGGACTCCGTACCGGGAGCGTTGGACTCCGTACCGGGAGCGTTGGGCCCTACGATCTGCGTACTTTTGGGCGGATTTTTCTCGGAGATCTCCACCTATCCGCTTACCCGTTCCAATGGTTTGGAGACATTGGAGGTGGCGCTTGCGTTGCCGTCTCGCCGACCGGCGAGATCGCTCTGTTCCCGCTCGTAACCAAAAGCATGCAAGTACCAGCGCAGATACTTGGGAAGCCACTGTACCAACCTGAAATTCGAGCTCCCGTGGCTGCGCTCCAACCAGATGGTTGGTATCTCTGCGATCGGCAAGCGCCGCCGACGCGCCTTCGCCACAAGTTCGAGACCAACTTCGAATCCGCTGTCGGAGTCAATTCCGACGCTTCGAACGAAGCTTGCGTCATACGCCTTGAACGAATTCGTTGAATCCCGCGTTCCCACTCTCGTGAACCAATGGAGGGAAAGACCCGCTGCGCGCGACAGCGCACTCTTCATGGGGGGTCCCCCTATTTGTTGCCCGCCACGCATGTACCGGGAGGCCGCAGCGATCACCACTCCGCGCTCGACCAACCGAACCAGAGGATCGATCTGCATCGGGTCGTCGCAACCGTCCGCCATCGTCACGACGACGACATCAGCGAGGGCATGGTCGAACCCGAAGCGGATTGCCTTGGCAGGCCCACGCCCGTGTGTATTCAACGTGGGTATCACTCTCGGCTCGCCCTCTGAGTATTTCATCACCCATTCAGCGGTCGAGTCATCAGGCGAGTCGTAGATTACGAGCACTTCGCACGGAAGGGTCACGGACTCGAGTAGCCGATCCAGGTACGGCACTATCTCTTCGCCCTCGTTGTAAGCAGTCACAACGATCGACACGCGCGGTTTCACAACTGAACTCCTTCGCCAGAGCTGTCCCATATGTTGATCAACGGGACTTGGGACCGGAGCTCTCGATATGCCGAATGGGGAGCCGCCACGATGATGAGATCCGCCGCCTCCGTCAACTCGTGGAGCTCGACCAGGTCAGGGTCCCCGCGCACATAGGGATCGTGACATAGGACGTTCTGCGCTTTGAAACGGAGAATGCGCTTCAGCTTGTAGCTCAAACTCGAGCGGGTGTCGTCGGAGTCAGCCTTGAAAGCCATGCCGAGAATTCCGACCGTCATCTTTTCGAGAGGAAAACGATCCTCGAGTTTCGAGACCATGTAAAGAGGTAGGCCTTCGTTCACCATCATCGCCGCGTGCCCGAGAACGAAGTTGTTGTTGTTGAAAGCGGCCAATTGCATGGTGTCTTTCAAGAGGCAAGGACCCGCCGCAAACCCGGCTCTGGGCAGGTCGGCCGCTCTCGGATAGTCGAGGGCCAAAGCACGGCGAATTCGCTCGTAGTCCAAGCCGAAATCGTTGGCCATCATGAAGAGCTGATTGGCTGTCGCGAACTTTATGTAACGCCATGTGTTCGTGAACAATTTGGCGAGCTCTGCTTCTTCTGGACTGAGCCTGACGATCTGCGACACCAGGTTTCGGAACAGCTTCTCGGCTCGATCGAACGCAGCGGTGCTTCGTGCGGAGACGATCTGCGGCAGCTCGAAGAGCTCGGTCATCGCTTTTCCTTCGGCGATGCGTTCAGGGCAAAAACAGACGTCGATCGACCGATCGAGCGATTCCACCGCTCGTTCGACGAACTCCGTGGTACCGGGATAGAGAGTCGAACGCAGTATCAGGAGCTGTCCTTCAGAGAAATGGTCACTCAGTTCCGTCACCGCCCTGAGTACGACCGTCGGGTCCGGATTCAGGTGTTCGTCGACGGGCGTACCGATGACGATGACCACGTTCTCGCAACCTGCAATGGCAGACGGATCGGCAGTGGCAAGCAGGCGTTTGCCGATCACCCGCTTCAGGGCCGCGGTCGCACCGTCCTCCTCGAAGGGCATGGAGCCGTCTGAAACCAAAGCGACGGCAGCTTCGTCCACGTCGTAAAGGGTGACCTCGAGGCCTCGTTCGGCAAACGCCAAGCCGAGCGGAAGGCCGACGTGGCCGCATCCGCCGACGACTACGACGTCCCTGTCAAACTGCGAGGGGCCGCTAACTCGGTCAGTTCCGGCTGCCCGCGCCATCTGAACCAGTCATTCTCGTTCCCGCCCCCGCACTTATCTTCTTCGCCGCCCTCGGGCCGCGCCCCGCGTCGGAACGAACCGAGCGCACTCCGGGACGCCGACCCGTCGTGGCAGCGAAGATCCCCACCAATGCCAAGGCAAACGCCATGACGCCCCCCATCGGCCTGGGAGCCTACCCCTGCCCTCTTCCGCGGACAACTGTCAAGGCCCAGGTCACAGGCTTTCCCGCCACCGCAGGTTCCCGTTCGGACGGCAGGCATTGCGACTGCCGGTGTCCGAGGTGAGCGCTGTATTTGCGGTTTCGACGACCTACCCGCCAGTCGCAGCAGTCAGCAACGACCGGACGACCTTTCCGAGCTCGTTGCGTGGGAGAGAAGGCAGCAGGTGGATCTCCTTAGGTCGCTTGTAAGGCGCCAGACGCGAGCGCGCGAAAGCCATCAGCTCCTCTGTTGAAAGGGTCGTTCTGGGTTCGGTCGTCGGCGCGTCAGACTCGAGCTCGACGAAAGCGACGACGCGCTCCCCCCACTCGTCGTCAGGCAAGCCGACGACCGCTGCGTCCGAAACGGCGGGATGGTGGCGCAAAACGTCTTCCACCTCTTTCGGGTACACGTTTTGGCCTCCGCTGATGATCAGCTCTTTGCACCTGCCTACGATCTTCAGGTAACCGTCGTCGTCGAATTCGCCGATATCCCCCGTTCGGAACCAACCGTCTTCGAAAGCTTCCGCGTTCGCCCGCGGCTCGTTCAGATAGCCGCCGAAGACGTTCGGGCCCCGCACGAGGATCTCCCCACTCCCTCTGTCGAGGCGAACTTGCACTCCGGGCAACGGAAACCCCACCGTGCCGGGTCTTCTCTCCCCGTCGTAGGGATTCGAGACGTTCATGACTGTTTCCGTCATGCCGTAGCGCTCGAGCACACTGAGCCCTGCACGTTCCAACATCGTGCGATGAACTTCGGGAGCGAGCGGTGCCGAGCCACTCACACACAGCCTGAGAAAGCGAAGCTCGTCCACCCTCGGGTGACCGGCCAAGCGCAGGAGCATCGTGGGAACCGCGAAGAAGAGGCTCGCCTGCTCGGCGTCGATGGTGTCGAGCACGTCTTCGGGATCGAAGGACCTTCGCAGGACCACCGACGCACCGGCGCAGAACGAACCGAACAGTCCGACACCTAAGCCGTGCAAGTGAAAGAGCGGCAACGCGAGGACGAGGCGGTCGTCGGCCGCCCATCTCCATGCGATCTCCAGCGCGCGAGCGCTCGAGAGCAGATTTCCATGGGTGAGCACGGCACCCTTGCGGATTCCTGTTGTGCCCGACGTGTAGAGCAACAAGGCAGGGTCGTGCGCTGAAGCCTTGTCCAGCGGGTTCTCGCCTTCGCGCGCACTGAACCGAACGTCACTCGTCAGCTCGCGTACCAGGTCGAGAACAGCACCTCGAGAAGGACGGGAGGGAAAATTACGTCGGGAAGATCCAGTAGATCCAGAGGACACCGCCGAAATTGCTTGATCGAGGCGGCGTGACTCGGGCGCTTCTCGATCGACCACGAAGGCTGCGGGGTCGGAATCCTCGATGACCCTCGCCACCTCGTCGGGGGCGGAATCGGGGTTCACCGGGACGATGACGAGACCAAGTCGCAGGGCGGCGACATAAACGAGAACAGACGGAACAGAGCTCCGCGCGACGACCATGAGCCTGTCCCCGCTGCGAAGTCCCGCCTCTTTCAATCTCGCAGCCGCATCGCTCGAACGGACGTCGACTTCTAGACCGGTCAACCACTCATGGTTCTCGTCTCGAACCACGGGGCGTTCCGGAGCGTTGCGCCACCACCTGATCCACCGGCTGGTCAAGTTGATGTCGCCGGGTAGTTCCACCTCGTCGGGGCTCATGCCTTCAGGTAGATGAATCGCCCAAGCAGGCTTCGCAGAGGACGAACCACGATCGAGATCTTCTGGCACCTCCCCATGCGTAGTTGAATGTCCGGGCCGGAACAATGGTCGATGCGAGGAGCTCAGATGAACCAACCCATGGGTCACGGCATAAATCAACGCGCGCTCATCAAGATGACCCCGGACGAGGTGGACGCCTTCCTTCGCGAGCGCCGACCGATGACGATGTGCTCGATCAATCACGACGGTTCGATTCACGCAGTAGCGATGTGGTACGGGTTCCTCGAGGGCGCGGTCGCCGTAGAGACCAAGGCGAAGTCACAAAAGGTTCAGAACCTTCGACGCGACCCGCGGCTCACGTGCATGATCGAGGACGGCGAGTACTACGAGGAGCTCAGAGGCGTGGAGCTCGTCGGTCGTGCCGAGATCGTCGACGATCCCACGCGAATGTGGGAGCTCGGGGTGGACCTGTTCTCCCGCTACTACGGCACGTACACCGAGGAGATGCGTCCGTTCGTCGAGACGATGTT
>DASPVS010000235.1:0-2868 GCA_035622235.1 Acidimicrobiales bacterium
CGACCAACGAATCTCTGCTCGCGACGTCGTCCGGTCGTGCCCCGGCAAGGATGCGCTTCACAGGGACCTCGAGCTTTTTCCCCGAAAGGGTGCGCGGCACGCTCGGCACGACCTCTATCCGATCGGGGACGTGGCGAGGAGAGAGCTGCTCCTTGATCGAAGTCCGGATGCGGCGTTCGAGCTCGTCGCCCGCGCGAGCACCAGGTGACAAGACGACGAACAGAAGAAGTTCGCCGATGTCGGATCCCGTGCCGTCCTCCAAATGGATCGCGAGGCTGTCTTCGACTTCCGGGATCGACTCGACCACCGCGTAGAGCTCAGCTGTGCCGACTCTCACACCTCCCCGATTGAGAGTCGCGTCGGATCGCCCGGTTATGGTGCACGACCCGTCCGCAAAGACCGTGATCCAATCCCCGTGGCACCAGATCCCCGGAAAGTTCTCGAAGTAAGCCGAATTCAGCCGTTGGCCGTCGACGTCGCCCCAAAAACCCACGGGCATCGAAGGCATCGGCGCGGTCACGACGAGCTCTCCCGTAGTTCCGATCAGAGAGCGACCGTCGGCGGAGAACGCGTGAACGGCTGCGCCGAGGTAGCGGCACGAGATCCGGCCGGACCGAACTGCGTGCAAAGGGCTCGACCCGACAAAGGCCGTACAAACATCGGTTCCACCACTGATCGACGCCAGCTCGACGTCGGGGGCCGCGTTTTCGTAAACCCAGCGGAAGCCCTCTTCGGGCAGAGGAGCGCCGGTGGAGCCGATGGTTCTCATCTTGTCGAAAGAGAACCGGTCCCTGGGGCGCAAACCCGCCCTTCGACATGACATGAGGTACGGCGCGCTCGTACCGAGGTAGGTGATCTCGAGCTCTTCGGCGAGCGACCAGAGGCCCATCAGGTCCGGCGAGGACGGGTCGCCGTCGAAGCACACGACGGTGGCGCCGACCAGCAATCCGGACACGAGGAAGTTCCACATCATCCACCCCGTTGTCGTGAACCAGAGGAACCTGTCTCGAGCGCCCAGGTCCGATTGCAACCCGAGAGCCTTCAAGTGCTCGAGGAGAATTCCTCCATGGCCGTGGACGATGGGCTTGGGCATCCCCGTCGTGCCCGACGAGTACAGGATGTAGAGCGGATCGTCGAAGGACACGGGTTCGAACACGAGATCTTTGGGACCTCCGTCCTTGCCCCCCATCAGAGAATCGTTGGTGCCTACGAGCGATCCCCACTCTTCGGTGCCTCGAGGAGTGCGATCGCCGAGGTACGGCAACGTCACGACGGCCTCGAGCGTGGGCAAAGACGAGCGGATCTCCTCGACCTGGCTAATTCGTTCCACAGCTTTCTCGCCATAGCGGTAACCGTCGACAGCGAGAAGCACCTTTGGTCCGATCTGTGCGAAGCGATCGATCACGCTCTTGGCGCCGAACTCCGGAGCACACGACGACCACACCGCTCCCAGGCTCGAAGTCGCGAGGAAGGCGACGATCGTCTCGGAGATGTTGGGCAGGTACGCAGCGACGCGGTCGCCCCGACCGACGCCTAGAGCCCGCAGAGCGTTCCTGAAGGCTGAAACTTGGGTTGTCAGCTCGGACCACGTGAGACGCGTCGTCTCACGCGACTGCGATACCGAGATCAGCGCCACTTCGCCGTCGAGAGCCCCTCTCTCGCTCGAGACCCGGGTCGCGTGCTCTGCGTAATTGAGCTTGGTCCCGGGGAACCATCGTGCCCCGGGCATCTCCCTATGGGTCAGTACGACGTCCGGCGCATCGTCCGAAACACCGAAGAAGGTCCATACCGACCTCCAGAACCCTTCGAGGTCGGTCACGGACCAGAGCCAGAGATCCTCGTAATTTTCGAACGTCCTGCCTTCGTTCGCCTCCAGCCACTGCAGGTAGCGCCACAATCTCGAATTGCGCTTCCGCTCGTCGGAAGGTCGCCACAGGATCTCGTTCACGTCGTCACGCACCTCCAGACGCGCGGAAAGGTCAACGGAGTTGCGCGGCGGTCGCCGCCAGAGGGCTTGCCATCGGGTGTCCCAACTCGGACGACAGCCAGAGGCTCAGTCGCAGGAGGGCGTCGAGGTCGATCCCACTCTGGACGTCGAGGTGATCGAGCATCCGCACGAGCTCTTCCGTGGCGAGGTTGCCTGCGGATCCCTGGGCGAACGGAGAACCCCCCAACCCACCGATCGACGCGTCGAAACGCCTGCAGCCGGCCATTAGTGCCACGTACGCGTTCACAAGTGCGGTCCTTTGTGAATCGTGAAAGTGAGCTCCGACGTCAGTTCCGACGTCGGCGAACATCTCTTCGATTTGCGCCGGCATAGCGACACCGGTGGTGTCGGCGAGAGTCACAGTCGCCCCCAACTCCTTCATGCTCGAAGTCAGTTCCCGGATGTCGCGCTTTTCGATCCGCTCTCCGTACGGCGATCCGAACGCGCAGGAAACGACAACGTCGACTTTGAGATCGGGACAGACCTCCCCGAGGAACTCGATGATCCGTCGAGTCTCCTCCTCGGATTCACGTCTTGACCTGCCGACGTTCTTCTTCGAGTACTCGTCTGACGCGGACAGTGTCACAGATACTCCGTCCATCGCTGCGCCCAACGCGATCTCAGCGCCGCGCAAGTTGGGAACGAGGCCGATGTACTCGGCGTCGGGGTTCCTCTGCACCTGGCGCATCACCTCGAGTGGTTGGTCCATCGACGGGACTTTTACCGGCGACACGAACGCGACCGCCTCGACGACCCGGATCCCTGCATCGACGAGGCCCTCCACGAGCTTTGCGCGGGTTCGTGGCGGAAGCGGAGGCTCTGATTGGAGCCCGTCGCGGGGCCCGACTTCACGGATGGTGACGATCTCGTCCACGATGGGG
>DASPVS010000236.1:0-3910 GCA_035622235.1 Acidimicrobiales bacterium
CCTGGCAGGTCTCGGAGCCACCACGCCCGAGGCACTGACCGACAACCTCACGATCCTCTTCGACGACTCCGTGGACCTCCACCTCTTCGAGGTTGCCGCGGGGCTGAGGTCGGCGGTCCCCGGCGAGACCGAGGTACTCGGCCAGGTACGCCGTGCGCTCGAACAGGCGGAAGCCGAAAAATCGGCCGGCCCGGTTCTTTCCGGGCTCTTCCGTCAAGCGGTGAAGGCGGGTCGGCGAGTCCGTAGCTCGACGTCGATCTCCAAAGGCACCACCTCGATGTCGCACGTGGCGGTCGACTTGACCGTCCAGCGCCTGGGTGACTCGCTGTCGGATCGGCGCGTGCTCGTGGTCGGCGCAGGCGAGATCGCGGAGGGTGTGGTGGATGCACTGTGCTCTCGCGCGGATCCGCCTCCGAAGGTGTCGGTCGCGAACCGGACCCTTTCGCGCGCGAAGACCCTCGCGGCGCGCGCGGGTGGAGACGCGTCGGACATGTCGGATCTGGGGACGGCCGTCGAAGCAGCGGACGCGGTCATCGTCTCGACCAGCGCGACTGACCCCGTTCTGGACCTGGAAGTCATGGAGAGGGCACTCACGTCGCGCCGAAGTCGCGAGCCGCTGGTGCTCGTCGACATGGGGGTCCCGAGAAACGTCGACCCCAAGTTGCATTCACTTCCGGGGCTCGTGCTTTTCGACATGTACGACCTCCGCGCACATGCAGAGCTCGCGATGCGAGGTCGCCAGGCGGAGGTCGCGGCGGCGGAGGAGATAGTGAGGACGGAGGTCGACAGGTACCGCGCGGAGCAGCGCGCGCGTGGAGCGGTTCCCATCGTCTCTGCGCTGCGCGGGCGCATCGAAGATCTCCGCGACAGCGAGCTGCAAAGACACAGGTCGCGACTCGATCGCCTCGACGACGAGAGCCGCGCGGAGGTGGACGCGATAACCCGTGACGTGCTCGCCAAGGTCCTTCACGAGCCGACGGTGGTGTTGAAGGAGACAGCGGGGACACCACGAGGCGAACGGCTCGTGGAGGCACTGCGGGCCCTGTTCGACCTTTAGCGCGACAATCCAGTGCCACGGCCCGTCCAAGTGCCACGGCCCGTCCAAGTGCCACGGCCCGTTCGAACGAGACCCTTGCGGATCGCCACGCGTCGTTCACCTCTGGCCCGCTGGCAGGCGGAGCGGGTTGCAAATTTGTTGAGGGATCTCAGCGATCCACCGCAGGTGGAGGTCGTGGCGGTGGACACGTCAGGTGACCGCGCGCGCGATGTGCCGCTCGATCGGATCGGCGGACAGGGTGTGTTCGTCAAAGACGTTCAGGCCGCCGTGCTCGACGGGAGGGCGGACCTCGCCGTGCACTCCGCCAAGGATCTGCCCGGAGCAGAGACCGAGGGACTAGTGCTCGCCGCCGTCCCGGAGAGAGCGGACCGGCGCGACGCGATGGTCGGGATGTCTCTAGCCGAGCTTCCGACTGCAGCGATCGTGGCAACCGGTTCGAACCGCAGGCGTGCACAACTCGCGTGGATTCGTCCGGACCTGAAGTTCGTCGGGCTTCGCGGCAACATCGCGACACGACTCGATCGCACACCGCGCTCCGGTGCGGTCGTCGTGGCGGTGGCCGCACTGGAGAGGCTCGGCCTCGAGGGCCGAGCGACGCAGATCCTCGAGCCCGCTGACATGCTTCCTCAAGTGGGGCAAGGTGCACTGGCTGTCGAGTGCCGAGCCGACGACGAGGAGTCCACGGAGCTCGCACGTGAGATCGACGTCGCGATGTTGCATTCGGAGTTGAGCGCCGAACGTTCGTTTCTCGCGGCTCTCGGCGCAGGCTGCACGTTGCCCGTTGCGGCTTCGGCCAATGTCGTCGAAGGCGTGGTGACGCTCGAGGGCCTGATGGCGAGTCGCGACGGGAGGATCGTCCTGAGGCGCAGAGCGGAAGGCAGCGACCCTGTCGCGCTCGGGCGCTCGCTCGCCTCCGATCTGTTGTGGCGCTGCGGTGGGACATCGCTCGGCGACTGGTCCGACGACTCGGAGATCGGCGCCGACGCGCCGCGGTTGCCGTGACGGTTTATCTGGTAGGTGCGGGACCCGGTGATCCGGGACTCATCACGCGACGCGGGTCTGAGCTGATTCGACGCGCGGACGTGGTCGTCCACGACCGACTGGTCGCGCGCGAGCTCCTGGAGCTCGCTCCTCACGGTGCTGAGTTGATAGACGTGGGCAAACGACCCGGAGACGTGGAGCGCCAAGCGGAGATCAACGCGCTCCTCGTGGACCGGGGTTCGGCCGGAAAGCTGGTAGTCCGCTTGAAAGGGGGAGACCCGTTCCTGTTCGGGCGCGGCGGTGAGGAAGCGGCCGCTCTCGACGCGGCGGGCGTCGAATTCGAAGTGGTGCCGGGCGTACCGTCCGCTTTCGCGGTTCCCGCGTACGCGGGGATACCGGTCACCCACAGAGGGCTCGCGACATCTGTCACGGTGGTGACAGGGCACGCGAGCGGCGAGCCCGACGACCCAGGCGCGGTGGATTGGGCGTCACTCGCCCGCGCCGGCGGGACGCTCGTGATACTCATGGGGCTCGCTACGAAGGCCGAGATCGCGAAGCGACTCATCGAGGGCGGCCGCGACCCGCGTACCCCGGTGATCGTCGTCGAGCACGGCACCACCACCAAGCAGCGCAGCGTTCGGACATCGCTCGAACAGCTCTCGGACGTGGAGGTGGACGCCCCGTCCACGATCGTCGTCGGCAAGGTGGCGGGCCTCGCGCTCGACTGGTTCGAACGCCGGCCGCTTCACGGCACGAGCGTGGTGGTCACGAGGGCGGTGGATCAGGCGGGAGAGCTGAGCGTCCTTCTCGATGTTGCGGGCGCGAACGTCATAGGGCTTCCCGTCATTGAGTTCGATGTTCCCTCGGACGGGGGCGAAGGGCTCGCGCGAGCGGCCGAGCACGTGTCCGATTACGAGTGGATCGTCTTCACCTCGACCAACGCCGTGAACGCCTTTCTGGCTGAGCTTCACGACGCCCGGTCGCTCGCGTCAAACCGGGTGGCTGCGGTCGGGACGTCGACCGCCGACTCCCTGCTTCGCTTCGGGATCCGCGCGGACCTGGTTCCCGAAGAGTCGAGCGCCGAGGATCTGGCTCGGGCGATGCCGGACCGAGAGCCTCGGACCGGTTCCCCCGCAAGTTCCAACGCAGGTCGGGTTCTCTTTCCAAGGTCGAACATCGCACGTCCCGCATTGGCGTCAGCGCTTCGGAAGAAAGGATGGACGGTCGAAGAAGTCGAGGCTTACAGGACCGTGACGGCCGACCCCGGTCCTGGCACGGACGCGCTCGTCGAACGAGCCTCTCGGGCGGACGTCGTGACGTTCGCCTCCCCCTCCGCCGTGGAAGGGTTCATGAAACTCGTCGGCAACCGCCGTGTGCCTCCGACCGTCGTGTGCATCGGGCCGGTCACAGCCGTTGCGGCAGAGCAGCAGGGGCTCCAGGTGTCTGTGGTGGCAGATCGGCGCGAGGCATCCGGAATCGTGAGCGCGCTGACCGCGCACCTCTCAGGGCAGCGATGAAGCGATGAGAAGCGCCCACCGCTCGATGCTTACGAGCGCCCTACGCTTGATGTCGTGAAGGACACTTTCGACGCTTCGGGACACGGAGCGTTTCCGTCGCGGCGGATGCGTCGACTGAGGACGACGCCGGCTCTCCGCCGACTCGTGGCGGAGACGACCCTCTCTGTCGACGATCTCGTCGCGCCCCTCTTCGTCAACGAGGGCGCAGAGGAACCCAGGCCGATCCCGTCGTTGCCAGGTCAGTCGCAGCACACCATCAGCTCTCTTGTCACAGAGGTGAAGCGACTTTCCTCTCTCGGCGTGCCGGGAGTCGTGCTGTTCGGTGTTCCGACGCGCAAGGACGCCGTCGGGTCTG
>DASPVS010000237.1:0-3354 GCA_035622235.1 Acidimicrobiales bacterium
TGCAAAACGGCGTCAGTCATGTTGCCGAACCTCATGTCGGCGTTGCTCAGATTTGCGCCGTAGTACGTGGCCCCGGTCGAATTGGTGGACCTCAGATCCGCGCCAGTCAGGTCGGAGTACTCCACATTGGCGCCGGTCAGATCAGCATCACTCAGATTGGCATCCTTCACCTCGGCAAAGGACAGTCCGGCGTCGGTCAGATTCAGGCCGTGCAGGTTGACTCCATTCAATACGGCTCCTCCGAGTCCGGCATTGACCAGGTCGGCACCGTGCAAATGGACCCCGGCCATGATGGCGCCCCCAAAGCCAAAGTTTTGCAAGTCGGAATTGTTGAGGTTCGCCCCGGTCAAATTCGGAATTTCGCCTCCAGGCAAAGGGCCCAGGGTCGCCAACATGAGGTCAGCTCCAGACAAGTCGGCACCTGTCAGCTGAGCGGAATTGAGAAACTGATGAGACAGATTGAGGCCGCGGAGTCTGGCACCGTCAAGGTCTACTGAACCGCAGAGGGAAGGTGTATAGCACTCGCCAAAAGTCACATCCGTGAAGGAGGCACCGAGGAGCTTGCCGTCTGAAAGGTCGGTCCAGGACAGGTCATCGCCTGTCAGATCGGCGCTCGACAGGTTGGCGTCCGACATGAGTGCACCAGCGCAGGCGGACGCCTCAGTCGCTTCGTACGGCGGGCCGATTTCGGCACAGGCCGAAGTGCCAGCTCCGGCGAGGTCTGCGTCAATCAGTCTGGTACCGGTGAGATTCGCGACAGGGCACGTGGCAGTTTCGGGCGGCGGCTCGTTCAGTTGCCAGTAGCAGGTGGCCAAGGAGGCCTTCGACAGATTCGCATGATTCAAGTCGGCTGCGGTGAGGTTCGTTCCCTGCAGGATGGCACCGGACAGGTCAGCGTAGGAAAGATCCACCCCCGATAGGTTGGCGCCAGAAAGGTCAGAGCCCGGACAATCCGTGAATCTGGTGGCGTTGGGGTGGGCCACGATCGTGCACCCATCGACGGTTGTGTCGGCATACGCCGGAGCCGAGCCCACCTCGATCGTCGTCGGCATGGCGAGAAGCAACGCAAGCAGTGCAGTGCCGGAAACCAGACGGTGGCGTCCCGTCGTGCTAATCCTGCGGTCGCGCCCCGGCTTGCGTTGGTTCCGGATAGTCAGCCGGGAGACCGTTCTCACTCAGGCACGACCGCAACGGTGACTTCCCTTCGCTACCCGGCTGGGGACCGCGTATGTTCCGGCAGCCTGACGAGCAAGGCAATTCAGCCCATTAGAACACGATCCCTTCGGCTTTGCTGAGCACGTGAGAGCGTCCCCAGCTCAACCCGGTCGGGAGCTGGGTTCGTCCCTTCAAGCGGTTCGGTTCACGTGGCAAGAGTCGTCTGGTCAAGTGTTGGGGCCGGCGGGTATGCCCTACCCGACGGTGCGACCGTGCTGAGTTACGACGTTGCCGATCCCGAGGTCCGATGTCGCACCCGCGGAAGTGGTATGTCGCCGGCACCTGGCTGATAATGGTGGGAGTCATCGTGCTGGCCCAGGTCAGCTGATCCAAGATCCGGGCGCTGCGAAGAGTGCCTCGATTCGGGGGACTCAAGGACGTGGAGCTGCGGCGCACTGAAGCCAGATCCCGAGTCGTCCGCGCTTGCGGTTCAGATGAGGCAGGACGGCACGTCACGGCACCCAAAGCGAGCGGTTTCGGGGAGCCCAAATGAGCGACAACATCGCCCCCCAACGGCACCATGGGCACAGCTCTCGGCGCACCATGAAACGGGTGCGCTATGGAGCCATTGCGCTAACGGCACTAACTTCTGGACCTGGCCCTCTCAGCGAGAAGGAACTTGCGCGTCAGGCCATGCTCAGTTGCTTCGGGCGACTAGTACGACGGGCATCTGCGTCGAGATGTGTCCATCGACGGTCCTGAAGGCGCCAACGTGAAAAACCAGAAGTGGGCCGTCATGGTGGTGGTGTTATGTGGGTCCGTTGCGCTGACTGCATGCGGAGGATCGCCCTCTTCGTCTGGCCGACCGAGCGCTGAATCGACGGGACGGACATCCTCGACCGCGGTCACGGTACCCAGCAGCCCAGCTGGTCAACAGCTGGAGTGGCTCATCAACGCCATCAAAAACCTGCCGCTCAGCACCCACGAGATATCGGCTCACTTCGATCCGGCTTTCCTAGCAAAGATACGGCCTGCCCACGTCAACTCCGCCCTGGAGGCACTTGATCCGAACGGGGAGGCGATGACCGTCGTGCAACTAACCAAGGTCGAATCGACAGCGCTGGAGGCATACGTTCGGATTGGGTCGCGGCGTCATTCCGTTTCACTCGCAGTCGATCCTTCCGGGCTCATCGAGGGCCTGCTCTTTCTGGCTCTCACTCCATCTTCGGCAACCTGTGCCAATCCGGGTGCTGCGGAGCCTTGTGCCACGGCCCTCCAATTGCAGCATGCTTACGACCTCGAGCCGCTCTACGCCAAGGGCTTGGACGGTGCGGGCATCACCATCGTGGTGTTGGCCGGGATCATCTCACCCACAATCGTTCACGATCTCGCCGTGTTCGACCAGGCCTTCGATCTCCGGACGCCGAGCATCCGCGTCGTCTCACCCACCGGGCAACAAGCGCAGTTCAATCCGGGATCGACCGAAGACCTCGGACTGGCGTCGGAGCTGACCGGCGACGTCGAGGCGGCCCACACCATGGCCCCGGGAGCCAACATCGTGGTGCTCGTGTCGCCGGGAATCTTCACCTCGGAGGCCATGGAGGTCAGTTGGGAGGCTTCGGCGGTGCGCTATGCCGCGGAGCACGGGTTGGGCCAGGTGGTCACCTCGAGTCTGGGCAACGGCACGGAATCGGCACTCGGAGTTGGGACGATCGATCAGCTCCATCAGGACTTCCAGTACGCCGCCGCCCACCACGTGAGCGTCATCCATGCCTCCGGCGACAAGGGCGCAAGCTATGGCTATCCGTCCTCAGATCCACTCGTCACCGCCGTCGGCGGGACCCGCCTCCACCTCGATATCGCGGGCAATCGGACCGGCCCGGATGCCGTGTTCAACGATCCGAGCCTCGGGCTGGCCAGCGGTGGGGGCCTTTCGACCGTCTTTTCCCGACCGAGCTACCAGGATTCCGTTCAGTCAGTGGTTGGAGATCACCGAGGAGGTCCCGACGTCTCCATGAGTGCTGATTTCTACGACGGATTCGAGTGGTACGAGAGCTTCGGCGGCGCGGGATGGTATGACGGCGGTGGAACCAGCGTGTCGGCGCCCTTGTTCTCAGGGATTGCCGCGATCGCCGACCAAGCCGCCGGACATCCGCTCGGGCCCCTCAACCCCTATCTCTACCGCGCCTACCAGCTCCC
>DASPVS010000238.1:0-2585 GCA_035622235.1 Acidimicrobiales bacterium
CCACATTCCGTTGCTCGACGGGACCTACATGGTGAGCCTCGGATTGCGCAGTAGGAACGGAGGTGTCGTCTACGATTGGCGCGAGCAGGAGGCCCGTTTCGAGGTCCTAAATCCCGGTCGCTCCACGGGGTCGGTCGCCCTCGATCTCGGTGTCGACATCCGAAGCGCGGATCTGAGCTGAGTTCTTGAGCTCCGAGCTCCGATTTGTGAGCGCCGAGCTGTGAGCGCCACGATCGCAGCAGGCATGCCGCAGGTATGAGGAGAACTACGTGAGCACCGAGGCGGACCCAAGAGCCGTCACTCCAGCCGAAGGATCGAAGGCCAGGCCCGAGGCGGTCGACTCCACCGACTCCCCGAACTCCACCGACTCCACTTATCTGCAAGAGGTCCAGCGGGAGATCCAGGACGAAGTTCGCCGTCGACGGGCGGCCGGTGACTTCCCCCCGAGCTTCGAACGAAAGCTCGACGAGCTGTTCGCCCGCTTCACGCCAACGGGAACGTCGGACGATCACTTCACCGAGGCACTGAAGCTCGCGGATCGTTCGGCTTACTTCGACATCGAGGTTCCGATCGGTTCGCGCAAGACGGCGAAGGGGGCCGTGCGCTACGCGCTGTGGCAGGCAGAGGCCTGGTTCGTTCGGTATGTCGTCAACGAGCTCAACCGTTTTTCCGCAACAACGATGCGCGTGCTGCACCTCCTCGACGAGCGCGTCAGTGACCTCGAGCGCGACGTATCACTGCTCACCCCGCCTGCGCTTGTCGAGGACGAGCTTCTCGTCGCGGGCGCGGACACGAAGCCATTTGAATCGGTGATACTCGACGAGCTCCGACGGAGCGTTTCCGAGCGCAAGGTCAAGGGCCGGATACTGCACGCCGAATGCGGGGACGGCTCGCTCCTCGTAGAGCTCGGCGCGGCAGGCCTCGATGCATACGGAGTAGACCCGGGCACCGCCGCATCGGATGTAGCCGTGCGTACGGGCCTCGATGTCCGGCGTGACGATGTGCTCGGTCATCTCGAATCGATGCGGACTGAAGCGTTAGCGGGCCTCGTCCTGTCTGCTTGCGTGGACCGGATGTCGATCACGGAGCGTCGGCGCCTTGTAAATCTGGCTGAGCTGAAAGTCGCTCCCGGGGGGACAGTCGTGGTTGTTGGCACGATGCCCGCCATGTGGGAGCAAACGGCCGGACCCGTAGCCGCCGACCTCGCACCGGGAAGACCACTTCACCCCGAAACGTGGGAGCACCTTCTACGAGGTGTCGGCTTCACGAACATCACCAGAACGTTGGAACCGACCTCGGAGGGTCTTGGCCGTGTCCCCGATGACCAGCCGGGCGCCGAAATCGTGAACGGCGCGCTCGAGAGACTCGAGGATCTCACAGCCAGCTACTCGAGCTTCGCGGTCACGGCGAACAAGCGGGCGGGCGACGAACGACGCCAAACGCCCTGACAATCAGGTAGCGGACGTTGCCTGACACGCTGAGCTCCCCGAGACCACTTCGGATCGACCAGGTCGTCCCTTCGTTCGCCGGTCGCGACGCGATCGGGGTACACGTTCTTCACACGCGCGATGCGCTGCGCGATGCGGGTTACGCGTCTGACATCTGGGCGATCGACACGCTCCCGGAGATGAGAGCCGAAGCGCGTTCTGTCGACGAGCTGTCGTCGGCAGAGCGTCCACGCTCCTGGTGGATCTATCACCACTCGATCGGAACGCCGGCGGCAGAGATCTTGGCCACGCGCACAGAACCACTGATTCTCGACTATCACAACATCACGCCTGCAGAGCTGGTGGACAGGTGGGCACCGTGGGTCCGGGACGAGGTCGAGCTCGGGCGGAAGCAGCTCTCGTCTCTCGCCCAGCGCTGCTTTTTCGCACTTGCCGATTCGAGCTTCAACGAAACAGAGCTTGTCGAAGCCGGCTACAGCTACACACGCGTCGTTCCACCCCTGTTCGATCTCGCCAGCTTCGAACACAGCGCTGATCGCCAAGTGCAAGCGGAGCTTCGAGCTCGCAAAGCTGAGGGAGGGTCCGACTGGCTCTTCGTCGGGCGGGTGGCTCCCCACAAGGCCCAACACGAGCTGATAAAGACGCTTGCGGTTCATCGCCGTTTGCACGACCCACATGCCCGACTGCACTTGGTCGGGACCGCTATGGGAAAGGATTACAGCCGGGCACTCGAGCGCTTCGCCCAGAGGATCGGTGTCGGCGATGCCGTGAACCTCACCGGGATGTTGAGTGACGAAGCGCTCGCGGCTTACTATCAAGCCGCGGATCTTTTCGTGTGCGCGTCGGAACACGAGGGCTTTTGCGTCCCGGTCGTCGAGGCGATGCACCTTGGCGTGCCGGTGATCGCGCACGCAGCGGCTGCAGTTCCAGAAACAGTGGACGGTGCGGCGCTTCTACTGGACGACTTCTCTCCGCTTGCCACGGCTGTCGCAGCCAACAGGGTTGCGAACGACCGCCGCCTCCGTGAGCTCTTGGTGGCTGCTGGCCGCGAGCGCGCCCGGTATTTCTCGATTGACAAGGCTAAACGGCGACTCGTGGACGCGATGGACGCTGCTCTGTCGAGCGCAGTCGGGCATT
>DASPVS010000239.1:0-3669 GCA_035622235.1 Acidimicrobiales bacterium
TCGGACAGAGCCATCCAGTTGCCGGGCCTTTTCTGGTTCGACAAGACCACTTCGAACGTCCCGTCAGCCCCGATCTCGAGATCGTCGACCACGACGTTCGCAGTACTTTCGATGCCCCCCATCACTTGGAGCCCTAGGTAACGCACGCTTCCCCGTTGACCGCGCAGTCTGTAGACCGCGTCGCCCCGGACAGCGGCCCCGAGGTAGGCAGCGTCCGGGCAGTCCATTCCCCACTTCAGGACCGAGTCGACGTTGCCGGGTTTGATGAACGGGTCGTAGGGGTCCGAGGTTCGCAGTGCCTCGTCTATGCCCAGCGCGAGCAGAACCAAGAGGTGGCGGTAGCCGGCTGCCAATTCCTCGTCCCCGTCCGAGTTCGCGGCCATGACCTCGCTTCCGTGCCGCAAACTCTCGAGCAAACGCTCCCACGACTTGCCGGACCTGAGCGCTTCCGAGTCGACTTCGGGATCACCCGTTCGCGTTGCAGCGCCGACAGACCCCGGTAACCATGCGAGTGCTTTCGTTGCGTCGTTCGGCACCGTCATGGCCAGAGGGGCTCGTCGGCGTTGAACCCGACGGGGTTCCCCCACCGGTTCCGGAAGGAGACGTCGTGGATTGGCCTCCGACGCGCGACGGCCCACGTACCTGTCGGGTATCCGAAGCTCACGCAACAGGCCATGATCCAGTGCTCGTCTCGGGGGACTTCCAAGATGTCGAAGACTTGGTCGGGGTGAAACACTCCGAGAACGACGGTTAGCGCGCTTCCGACACCTTCGCTCCGCGCAGCCAACTGGGCGCTCCAGACTGCCGGGAAGATCGAGCCCCCGGTCGGGTCCGCCTGCACGAAGCCGAAAAGGTACAGCGGAACTTCCTCGAAGTGATCGGCCAACCACTGCGCGGATCGCTGGACCTTCAGAACGTCGATGCTCTCTTCCGAATCAGGCTCTGCGGCCCCCGCTTCGAGACGATCCGCGTAGATCGTCTTCCACAGCCGGGCGATCGAGTCTCGGTAGAGCGGGCCGATCTTGGCTTTGACGTCGTCGTCGTCGACGAGCAGGAACCGCCAGTTCTGGGAGTTCCCGCCCGTGGGAGCTCTGATCGCCGCATCGAGGATCCTGGCCTGAACGTCCAACGGAACCGGGTCTGGCCTCACCCTGCGCATAGCTCTTGTCGTGTAGAGCGCCTCACGGACCTCCACGGTGCCTCCCCGGTTTCGGAACGGACCGCCACCGTAGTGCGGGTTTCACTGGAGGGGTCCTGGCCCGGGCCTTACGCGGCGGACGGTTCTCGCCCTGCCCGTCGAGGCCGTTCCTGACACGGGCGTCAGGTCTTGGATAGCCTTACGGCATGGCTTTACCCAAGATCATCAGCGTGGACGACCATGTCGTCGAGCCCCCTCACGTGTGGCAGACCTGGCTGCCCAGTAAGTACCGGGAGCGCGGTCCACGAGTTGAGCGCCAGAGGTGGGGGAGCTTCAAGCACTTGTCCGGGGCGAAGTACGACATGCAAGAGGACGCTGAAGGTGAGTGGGGCGACGCTTGGTACTACGACGGCGAGCTGATCTACGTGCACAAGAAATTCGTGGCGATTCCTGAGGCGGCGACGACCCTCGACGACAAAGGCGACATCGTCTTCGACCGGACTCTCATGACGATGACGGCGACGACCTACGACGAGATGCGCAAGGGTTGTTGGGATCGCGACGAGCGCGTGAAGGACTTGACGCTCAACTACACCGACGGCTCTCTTCCTTTCCCCACGTTCCCTCGTTTCTGTGGTCAGACCTTTTACGAGGGCAAGGACAAAGAGCTCGGGTTGGCCTGTGTCAAAGCGAACAACGACTGGATGGTCGAAGAATGGTGCGAGCCGTCGGGCGGGGTGAACATACCTCTGTGCATAATCCCCCTTTGGGACGCCGAGCTCGCAGCCGAGGAGACAAGACGCAATGCTGAACGGGGAGTGCGGGCGATCGCATTCAGCGAGATGCCGACTCGGCTCAAGTTGCCGAGCATCAACACCGACTACTGGGATCCGCTGTGGCAGGTCTGCAACGACTATGGGGTGACCGTGTGCATGCACGTGGGTTCGAGCAGCTCGAACCCCGTCGCTTCACCTGACTCGAACAAGGCGGTTGGCGTGGCCCTCGGGTTCAACAACGCCATCGCTTCGCTAGCCGACTGGCTCTTCTCCGGCAATCTGCTCAAGTTTCCCAAGCTCAAGCTCGCATATTCGGAAGGCCAAATCGGCTGGATTCCGTACATACTCGAGCGGTCCGACACGGTCTGGGAGATGCACGACGCGTGGACAGGAGCCAAGGAGAGGATCCCGGTTCCCCCCTCGACGCAGTATTACGGTCGGATCTTTGGTTGTTTCACGGCCGACCGTCATGGTCTTCGGTCTCTCGAAGAGGTCGGAGAGGACAACATCTGCTTCGAAACGGACTATCCGCACACCGACACGACCTGGCCCCATTCCGAGGCTTACATCGAGAAACTCTGCGCTGGCCTCGATGATGACGTCTCGTACAAGATCCTTCGCGGTAACGCCATACGCATGCTCGATCTCGATCGGGTCTGACGCCGTCACCGGTCGGCGCCAGAAGAGTCGGCCGCCAGAAGAGTGGGGCGCCAGAAGAGTCGGCGTCCGGCGACTCGGCGTCCAGGAAGTCGGCGTCCGGAGAAGTCGTGCAGCGCGGGAGCGCGCGGCAGAGCGCAAATGTGTGAGGTCGATCATGAGCTCGAGGGTGGCTTCCGACGGCGAGGTCAGAGCGTGGCGAGAACAGGGCTGGGTCCTTCTCGATGGTCTGGTCGGTGCCGAAGAAGTGGATGCAGTCGGCGACGACCTGCGCGAGGTGTTCCCGAGCTGCGAGGAGTACAACGCTGACCCTGAGGGCGTCACCGAGCGTCGGCGGGGTCGACCCGTGAAGCAGAAGGAGCAATACGTCTGGCCGGAAGAAGGTCCAGGCTTTCGCCCCGACCAGCAGCAGTGGATGGCTGCGTTTCCTTTTGAAGGCTCGGGTTTCCTCAACAGGCTCTGTGTTCATCCGTCGATCGTCGACTTCGCAGAGCGCGCCCTCGGGTCGAAAGACATCAGGCTCTACCAGGCGCACGCGAGCGCCAAATATTCAGGGCTGACGAACTACGAACAACCGATGCACACCGACCGCAATCACTCGTGGCTCCCTGCGGGCGGTGAGGCCCCATGGTGGAATCTCGAAGGTTTTCTCTATCTCTCTGATGTCACCGAAGACGAGAACCCGACCCGGATGGTTTCTTTGAGCGACTCGGCGAAGATAGCTTCGAAGTATCCGGTGGTCCTTCCGAAAATGGATCCCGCTCTCTACCGCGCAGAGCATGCGTCGACCGGAATACGTGGTTCGTACCTGGCGTACAGGTCCGAAACCTGGCATCGAGGCGCCCCGTTCGGTGCTCGCGGCACGGCCCGCTTCGTGGTGGCGCTCGCCTTCAAGCGCTCAGGGCTCGATTGGATCGGTTACGACCAGCAGCAATCTCGATCGACTGGCCCGGAGTGGACGTCGTTCGTCGAGAGCTCGACTCCTCGCGAGCTCGAGCTGTTCGGGTTTCCTCCGCCAGGTCATCAGATCTGGGACGACGACCTTCTCTCGAAAACGGCGCTGCGTTATCCGAAACTGGACCTCGAACCTTGGAGACG
>DASPVS010000240.1:0-13777 GCA_035622235.1 Acidimicrobiales bacterium
GCACAGGCATCTACGCCTACGGCCGCACAATCCGCCGAGGCGACCGCCCAGACACAGCCCAACGGTTCATCGGCGTCTGCTCCATCGGGCGAACCGGTTCACGGAGGCGGCGCAGCGTCTGCAGGGACATCACAAACAGCGGCCAGCGGAGGCGACGCGGCTGAGGATCTCCCGCTCCACATAGACGACCTGTTGCGTTACACGGTCGCAGTAGGAGCCTCGGACTTGCACCTCACTACTGCCATGCCTGCCTGCATCAGGCTGCACGGTGCGATCCGCCCCATCGAGGGGTGTCCGGTGATGACCAACGATGACATCAGGGACATGATCTTCGGCATCCTTCCCGCTTCACAGCGTGAGCGTTTCGAGGAGGAGAAAGAGCTCGATACATCACACTCGATCGTTGGCGCCGGTCGTTTCCGGTTGAACGTTTTCCAACAGCGGGGAACGATGGCAGCGGTTCTTCGGGCGATTCCCCACGAAATTCCGACCTTCGACTCCCTCGGCATACCTGAGGCCGTACGGTCGTTCACCGAGCTGCGGCGCGGGCTGGTGCTCGTAACCGGTCCGACAGGATCCGGCAAGTCGACGACTCTCGCGTCGTTGATCGACATAATCAACCGGACGAAGCCCCTTCACATAATCACGGTCGAGGACCCGATCGAGTTCCTCCACAACCATAAGCGCGCGATCGTCAACCAGCGCGAAGTGGGAGAGGACACAAAGACGTTCTCAGAAGCGCTTCGCAGAGTTCTTCGTGAAGACCCCGACGTCATCCTCGTCGGTGAAATGCGTGACCTCGAGACGATCTCCATGGCTCTTACCGCCGCAGAGACCGGGCACCTCGTCTTTGGAACCCTGCACACCCAAGACGGTCCACAGACGATCGACCGGATCGTCGACGTGTTCCCCACCAACCAGCAGGAGCAGGTGAGGACGATGCTCGCGGCGGCACTCGAAGGGGTCGTCACCCAGCAGTTGATCCTGAACGCCGATGGCGCAGGTCGCCTCGCTGCATGCGAGGTCATGGTCTGCACCTCTGCTGTGCGCAATCTCGTACGCACCAACAAAACCCACCAGATCTATTCACTCATGCAGACCGGTGCGCAGTTCGGCATGCAGACGATGGATCAAGGTTTGGCGAAGCTGGTCAAAGAAGGACGAATCTCAGAGGCCGTGGCATTCGACCGCTGCCGTAACGAGGACGATCTCCGCAACCACCTCAACTCGTAGGAGCCCCCCATGGCACTCACATTCGACTACAAGGTCCGCGACCGCACTGGCAACATGGTCGAGGGCCAGCTCGAGGGCGACAGCCTCGCGCTGGTCGTCGGCAAGCTGCGCGAGATGGGTTACCTACCGATCTCGGTGACGCCGAAGTCGCGGGTCAACATGAAAACCGAGATAGCGATCCCTGGCTTCACCAATCGCGTCAAGCTCATGGAAATAGCGGTGGCCACCCGCCAGCTCGCGACCATGGTGGATTCGGGCTTGTCGGTGGTTCGCTCCCTTTCGATTCTTACCAGCCAGGTCGAGAACAAGGAGCTGGCGCGTGTTCTGAGCGAGGTGCGACTCGACGTCGAACACGGGTCGTCGCTCTCTGCCGCCGTCGCCAAGCACCCAAAGATCTTCAGCAATCTCTTCGTCACGATGGTCCAGGCCGGTGAAGCTGGGGGTTCGCTGGACAAGGTTCTAGCGGACTTGGCCCACACAATGGAGAAACAGGCGATCCTCAACCGAACGATCCGTTCCGCGATGACATACCCAGCGGTGGTCATGTCGGTGATGGTCGTGATCTTCCTAGCCCTGCTCATATTCATCGTCCCGACGTTCAAGAAGTTGTTCGCGCAGTTGAACGCCAAACTGCCTGTTCCGACCCAGATCATCCTGAAGATCTCGAGCATCGTCCTGAGCGCGTGGGCGGTCGTCGTAGTCTTGGTGATAATCGCGTCGGTGGTGGCGTTTCGTCGTTGGATCAAAACGGAGAACGGACGCGAAAAATGGGACCGCTTCAAGCTTCGTCCCCCTGTTTTCGGCCCTCTGATCCACAAGGTCTCTCTCGCTCGGTTCACCGGTACCTTCGCTTCGTTGGTGCAGGCGGGCGTCCCGATCCTCGAGTCCCTCGACATCGTCACGGAGACCTCGGGCAACAAGATCGTTGGAAACGTCCTCCAGGAATGCAAGGACGGGGTTCGCGAGGGCCGAGGGCTGGCGGACATACTGAGGGAGCACGAGGAGATCATTCCCTCGCTGGTCGTCCAGATGATCGAAGTGGGGGAGCAGACGGGTGCTCTCGACTCCATGCTCAGAAAGGTCGCAGAGTTCTACGATGGAGAGGTCGAGAACACCGTCAACAACCTCACGTCGTTGCTCGAGCCGATGCTCACCGTTGTCATGGGCGCAGGCGTAGGCGTCATGGTGATCAGCATGTACCTACCGATGTTCAGCTACATCAAGCACATTCCGACCCAGTGACGTCAAGGTCAGCTCCACGTCTCTGGTCCAAAGCGCCGCCATGGGGCGATCGACCGGCGCTCGGGTAGTGGCTTCCGGACTGGCTACCGCCCTGTCCACGACCCCCACGGCCACCACTACCGTCGCCGTTCCACGTTCCCGCCGGCTCGGTCCGCAGACTCATTTCAAACGGCGAATTTTTCCGATCGTCGCGACGGCCGTGACGTTGATCGCGGGCATGAGCTACACGTTGCTCAACAACGACGCTGGACGCATCGACTTCTGGACGATCCCGGGTGACATCTGGAGCACTTTCAGATCGGCTCAGTACGTGGGGTGGGGCAATTACGCCGGGATCTATTCGGTGGGCAACGGGCTTGTCACGTTCCCTGGGATCGTGCTTCTGCTTACACCTGTCGCGATGTTGAGCGGCGCTCTTGGTTTGGGAGAGAGCTATCCCTTTTCGCTTCCGCATCCAACCTCCTGGCTGATCCTGGGCCCCTACGAGATTCTCTTCAGCTCGACGGCGCTATTCGCGTGTGACTCGCTCGCCGAGCGGATCGGGGTCAACAAGGGTCGCCGTTTCTGGTTGTGCGCAGCCGAAGCGGTCGTTTTGTGGAACGTGGACGTCGTCTGGGGCCACCCTGAGGACGCATTGGCTTTGGCTCTCGCGGTCTACTCGCTTCTCGCCGCGATGGACGGGCGGTGGAGACGTTGTGGATGGCTGTTCGGTGCAGCGATCGCCGTACAACCTCTGGTGATCCTCATGTTTCCGGTGCTAGTCGCGATGGGGGGGCGAGGCGAGGTCGCCGGACTCTGCCTTCGTTCGGCCCTTCCAGCGGCTGCGCTTTTGGCCCTGCCTTTGTCGGCCCATTTCCATCAGACGATGCACGCTGTACTCGACCAACCGAACTTCCCGTTGGTCGACCACATAACTCCCTGGACGTCCCTTGCTCCTTCGTTGGGTGGACGCGGAAAAGGTCTCGCGGTGGCGGCAGGTCCCGGAAGGGTGTTCGCGGTCTTGCTGGCCTGCGCGGTCGGATTCTGGGCGAGGAGGTGGAGGTCTGACCCGGCGGTTCTGGTGGTCGCGTCTGCGACCGCTCTGGGACTCCGCTGTCTGACAGAGTCGGTGATGGTCAGTTTCTACCTGTGGCCACCCTTGGCGCTCGGCCTCGTGGCTTGCGCACGAAGCGGCCTCAAGCGATTCACCTGCGCGGCAGTCCTGGCCTCGTTCGTAACGGTGTTCAGCGATTTCAGACCCGGTCCATGGTGGCTTTGGTGGCTGGTTGTGACTCTCGGCCTTTTCGGAGTAGTCGGAATGTCACTGCCCGGTTCAAGGGTGAAAGCAGCGACGTCTGAGAAGAATCCCTCAAGTTCTGAGCCGGAAATGCCGGAACAAGTACCAAAGATGGTTCCGTGCTGAGCGCCCCGCCCTAAGCACCTCGGGACCCGCGGCGTTGCTCCGCGACTGACGTTGACGGCGAGGCGCGCCAGGGGGGACCCGACCGCTGAGGGGAACACACGGATGGCACAGGTAGTCGGGCTCGACATTGGTGCCAGCGCTGTGCGCGCTGCAGAGCTGGACGTCGGCTCAGGTGCGCCGTCCCTCATCGCATTCGGGCAAGTTGGCCTGCCGCCCGGGGCGATCGACGATGGCGAGGTAAAGGACGAATCGGCCGTCGCTGACGCGATCACTCGTCTCTGGCGCAACGGCGGTTTCAAGTCGAAGTCCGTCATCGTCGGTCTGGCAGGTCTCCGCGCGATCACTCGCGAGATCGACCTCCCATACGTGCCCGACAACGAGATCGACAGCGCCGTGCGTTTCCAATCCGAAGAGGTGATCCCGTTCCCTCCGGAGAAGACGCTCCTCTCGGCACAGGTCCTCGCCGACTACCAGTCTCCGGACGGTGCTCAGATGCGGCGGGTCCTTGTGGCCGCGGCACATCGCGATCTTGTGGACGGTGTCGTTAGCGTCGTCGAGCGAGCGGGGCTTCAAGTCGAGGGCATCGACCTGGTCTCGTCAGCCCTCGTTAGAGCACTGGTCAATCCCGTCACTCTGACGGAACAGCCGGAAGCGATTGTCACCGTCGGAGCAGGTCTCACAGTCGTGGTGGTGCATCAGATGGGCCGCCCGCAGTTCGTCCGTACGATCGGAACCGGTGGCAACGCAGCAACCGAAGCCGTTTCCGGCGCACTCGACCTGCCGCTTGCGGACGCAGAGGCTCTGAAGCGCCGGCTCAACGAGCCGTTCCCACAGGCTCAGGCCGCGATGTCAGCGGTGCAGGGCCACATAAACGAGTTGGTGGGTGAGATCAGGAACTCGATCCAATATTTCGCCTCATTGCCGGGTCGAGCACCCATCTCAAAGGTTCTCATCACCGGTGGCGGCTCGCAGCTGCTCGGTTTCAGGGACCAGCTCGAAGCAAACGTTCGTATCCCGGTGCAAGCCGTCTCTCCTCTGGCGCGCCTCAATCTGGGCAAGTTGGATCTCAGGCCTGAGCAAGCGGCTGCGATCGACCCAGTTCTCGCGACGCCGATCGGACTTGCACTCCCGGAACCAAACCCATCGGTCCGGAAATTCAACCTCGCTCCTCCGGAAGTCGCAGAAAGAGCGAAAGTACGGAGGATCACGAGGCAGGTTGCGATGGCTGCAGGCCTCGTAGTGATAGTCGCCGCCGGCTACGGAGCTCTGAAGTTCGTGCAGGTTCACAGTGCAGAAGGCGACGTGAACACGCTCAATCAGAACATCGCAACCATCAAGGCCGAGATACCCACCTTCAGCAAAGCAGTGGAGGCCGCGGACGAGGAGAAGACCGCAAAAGGTCAGGTTCACTCTCTAACTTCCACAGCGGTTGATTGGTCGGTCGTCTTGACTGCATTGGCGAAGGGCACTCCCGCAGGCCTCGGCATCACCACTTTCTCCGGGACGGCCGGTTCAACCGCGACCCCTGGAACATCGACCGCAGCGGTGGCCCCAGCAGGTTCCTCAGTAGGTGGTCCGACTCCTGCTGCGGGCGGGATCGGCTCGTTCACCGCCACGGTGACGGGGACGTTTTCGGGAGACCCCCACTACGCGCCGGTGGCACAGTGGCTGGACGGCCTTGGCCTCCCAATGTTCGAGCCGCCTTCGGTTACACAAGCGACCAACACCGCGCAAAATGGCGGCACCACGGTGATGTTCCAATCGGCGGTGTCGGTGACTTCCGCCACGAGCTTGGCGAACAACGGGAGCTACTGATGGAAGAGTTGAAGCGGTTTCAGGTTCCTCTGGCGATCGTCGTGGGCGGAATCGTCCTGGTGGCAGTCCTCTACCTGGCGGTCGTTTCGCCCCAAAGCAAGAAGCTCACGAGCTTGGACACGCAAAAGACGCAACTCACGAACCAGCTGACCGGGTTGCAGGCCGAGATCGAGACCCTGCGCAAGGAGAAGGCTCAATTCGTGCCGAACTGCCTGGCTTTGGGCAAGGCCCTCACCGAGATTCCGAGCACGACGGACGCGAGCTCCTTCCTCCAGCAGGTGACGAACCTCGCCAAGCAGAGCGGCGATCCGAACACGCCGAGCTACTCGTTGCCTGAGACGGGCCTCGCAAAGAACGGCGTGACCGAAATCCAGTTCACGATGACGCTCGCAGGGACCTATGGGCAAATGACGAGCTTCGTACAAGGCCTCGGCACCCTCCCGCGACTATTCACGGTGTCGACCATCTCGATCACCACCACACCGGTAACAAACATCGTAGAAGGAGGGGGCCAGACCCCCGCCTCAAACACCGCCGGGTTCAACCTCAACATGACCGGCGGCATCTACTACTCGACCAGTCAGAAGGACGTCTGCGGCAGCTTGGCGTAGCTGCCAGAAGGGGCGTCTGCAACAGCCTCACCCAGGCGTGCATGAAAGGCGTTTGCGACAGCCCAGCCTAGGTGGGCCCGAAGGGTATCCGCGACAGGCATGCTTCGCACCCTGGTCCGGGTGTGTTTATAGCTAAAGAGCACCCGGATTCCTGTCGATAGGTCATCAGATAGCTATTGCTTATCGACAGGGAGGGGTTACAAACAATGCTCAAGTCCATACGGGAGCGTGCACGTGAGGTGCGGGCCGCCGAGTTCGAAGGAGAGGAAGCCGCTGAAGCCGGTTTCACCCTCATCGAGCTCATGGTCGTGCTGCTCATCATCGCGATTCTGCTCGCTATTGCTATACCGACGTTCCTCGGCGTTACAAACGCTGCGAACGACCGGGCCGCACAGTCGAACTTGACGAACGCGCTCACCGAGATGAAGGCGCTGTACCAGAACGGTCAGACCTACGACGAGGTCCCCGCTCCGGCGGCGTCTCTGTCCTCGCAGGCGCCGGAGTTCTCCTGGAACCAAGGTGGTTCTTGCAGCGCCGGCGCGGTCAACTGTGTGAGTGAGTACCCGGTCGACGTGTCCGGACCTTCTGACGGCAACGGGGTCATCCTCGCCGTCTGGAGCAAGAACCAGAACACGTGCTGGTACGTGGTGGACCTGGAAGCTGCGCCGCAGGCAACCGCATTTACCGGCGGTGACGTGGCGGTCGCTCCCAACACACCGACCGTCCAGTTCCTCGGCGCCACCACTGGTGTAAACGGTGAAGAAGAGAGCGGCGCTGCAGCGGCTCAGGCTGGTGTCTATTACTCGAAGTGGACCAACCAGACTTCCTGCAACGCGACGACTCCGACCACCGCAGGTCCGTGGAACTGGGGCAACTCTTACGCAAACGCACCGAACCAGTAAAGCGGCTGCATTCCCAGCCTCACTGGCGAAAAGCGAAGCTCGACGGCAGCGGCCCCCGCTCAGCGGGGGCCGCTGCACTCGTCTCGACTGGTGGTCAAGCTGGTCGATCGAACTTCTTTAGCTCGAGTGGATGTGTTCCTCGAGTGGACGTGTTCCTCGAGTGGATGTGTTCCTCGAGTGGACGTGTTCCTCGAGCGGACGCGCTTCATCCCTCAAATGAACGCATTTGAAATGGTCTAAAGCGGCCCACCATCGTGTTTCCGCCCGACGAGCCGCTCGCGCCGAGTAGCGAGCAAAGAAAGGGCGTCGTTGAGCGCCGGTCTCGTTTGAGCGGGGTCGATGACTTCGTCCACGAACCCTCGCTCAGCTGCGATCCACGGGGTGAGGAGCTCATCCGAATACAGCTCTTCCAACCCTCGCCTTTCTCCTTCTCCGGCCGTCCGGTGCAGCACTTGGACAGCACCTCGCGCCCCCATCACAGCTACCTCCGCCGTCGGCCACGCGAGGCAGATGTCGTTCCCAATGCCTTTGGAGTCCATCACTATGTAAGCGCCCCCGTAGGCCTTTCGAAGGAGCACCGATACACGAGGAACTGTGGCTTCGGCATAAGCGAACGCGAGCTCGGCTCCATGGCGGATCATTCCCCGCCATTCGAGATCCTTACCGGGGAGAAACCCAGGCGTGTCGACGAACGTGACAATCGGAAGATTGAACGAGTCGCAGAACCGTACGAATCGCGCAGCCTTCTGTGAGCCCGAGATGTCAAGAGTCCCTGCGAGAGCTCGCGGCTGGCTCGCCACCACACCAACGGATTTTCCTCCCACCGCGCTGAGCGCCGTGACCATTTGTGGGGCCCAACCCGCCCGCAGTTCCAGCATCTCGCCGTCGTCGGCGATCGCGCTGATCACGTCACGGACGTCGTACGAGACGTTGCCAGCCGCGGGTACCAAGTCCCTTAGGTCGGGCGCGGCCCGGCCCACCGGATCGTTGGTCTCCACGGGTGGTGCCGGCTCATCTGCATTGTCCGGGAGGTACTCCAGCACGTGTGACAAGAGCTCGATCGCATGCCGCTCGTCCCGGGCCACCAGCGCGCACAGCCCGGTCGAAGTCGCGTGTACCGACGCGCCGCCGAGCTCGCGTAACCCCAACTTCACGCCTGTGAATCCCTCGACCATGTTCGGTCCGGACACGAAGGCGAAGGCGTCGACGGTCATCGAGACCACGTCGGCAAGACCGAGCATCAAAGCGGGACCGGATATCGCCGGCCCGGTAACGGCTCCCAGAACCGGTACCACCCCCGAGCATGAAGCGGTGGCGGCCGCTGCGCGTCCCCAGCCTTGAAGGGAATCGATGCCCCCTGTGACGTCGGAGCCGGACGTGGAGAGCACCATGAGGAGGGGGAGGCGAACTTCCAGAGCCATCCGAGCAGCGCTTTCGAGCTTGGACCCGTCAGCAGCTGTGAGAGCTCCCCGGTGTCGACCAGGTGTCGAGCGCACCACAACAGCGCGTCGACCCTCGAGGTGCTCGACCTCCGCGTGAACCGAGCCACTCGAAGGCCGGAGGATCTGGGGGTGTGACCCCATCGGAACGGGTCGCAGCACGGACCTCATCGTATGAAGCCGAGCCGGTCAAAGGTCGATCCCATGAAGCCGAGCCGGTCGAAGGTCGATCCTATGAATGCCGAGCCGGTCAAAGGTCGATCCTATGAATGCCGAGCCGGTCGAAGGTCGATCCTATGAACGTGGATCGGAGGGCGCCTGTGCCACCATCAGTAGGCGTGACCACGCGCCAGCGATCGCGGTTAAGGAAGGCCGCGAGGCGCCTGTGGCCCTTCGCCAAGTTCGCCGTGGGGATCGCGCTTGCGGCGCTCGCCCTTTGGGCACTTGCCGGCCGGCGCGGCGAGCTGGCTGGTCTCACCGGCTACTTGTCGGGCGTCCGCCCGTGGTGGGTGTTCCTCGCAGCGGTTGCCGAATTCGGGTCGCTGATCTCGTTCGCCACGCTCCAAAGACGTCTGCTCGAGGCCGGACACGTGGCCGTGAAGTTGCGAATTCTCGCCGTGATCACGTTGGTGGCAACGGTCATGACCAACTCCATACCGGCTGGAGGGGTCGTGGCAACCATCTTTTCGTTCCGGCAATTCCGTCGTCGTGGGTCGGACGAGGCCTTGGCCGGTTGGACACTCGTTGCGACTTTCGTGGCGGCATCGGTGAGCCTGTCGCTCGTGGCAGCAGCAGGTCTGGCGATCGCGGGAGCCGAGGGGGCCGGTCTCGACCTCGTGGGCGTCACCGTCGGAGTGTTGATCCTCGCGCTGGCTCTCGGATTCGTCTTTCTTAAGCGCCGTCCTCTCATTTGGGCGGTGTCGGCCCTCGTACGTGCAAGCCGAAAAATTTCGGGATGGCCTCGCGGCGAGCTCGGGGACCACGTCGACCGCATCATTCAACAGCTCACGGTCGTCTCGCTGACTCCGTTGCAAGCGGGAGCGGCGCTGGGATGGGCGCTCGGGAACTGGCTCTTGGACTGCAGCTGTCTCGCGCTGTCATTCCTGGCCGTCGGTGTGGGCGTCCCTTGGAAAGGATTGCTCCTCGCCTACGGTGCCGGCCAGCTGGCTGCCAACTTGCCGATCACACCGGGAGGTCTCGGCGTCGTCGAAGGGAGTTTGACGATCGCGCTCGTAGCCTTTGGTGGCGCGGAGGTATCGACGGTCGCAGCAGTGCTCCTCTACCGGCTGCTCAGTTTCTGGATCGAGTTGCCGATCGGCTGGGGTACATGGGCCTTCATGACGCTGGGTGCGCGTCGCGAGAGGCAGGCTGAGGCACAGTTGGAATCCCGGGAGGTCGGGGACAGCCGCCTCAAGTGGGAGGCGACAAAGTGATTCATGCGAACGCATTCAAAAGAGGGATGTACGCAGCCAGGTGTCGGCTTTGGGTTTCGGTGCTCGTAGTCGGCGTCGTTGCTCTCGTCGCCGGCGGATGCACCACCGCGCGAAACGATCTCGGCACGACGTCCAGCCAGTGCTTCAGGGCGATCCCAGTAGCCCACGCGGCCGTTGACGGGCATGGCACATATGCGGGAGCCGTCCTCGTAAGTGTGTCGAACCTACCCAGGCATCACGAACTGCGTCTGCTCGTCGAGCAAGTCGCTCCGACTGTCAGGAGCTTGTGTCTCGTCGCCTACCGAGGGCGGTTCACACTAAATGAAGTCGACGATGCGGTGGGGCCGCTCCCCCCGAATCGGCTCGGCGAATACGCCGTCGCTGTGGTGTCGTCTCCGGGCAACCAATTACTGGGGACAGCGGTGTTCAGATCAGAACCTGTTCGCTTCCGACACCTTCACATAGGAGCTTGATCCGGCCAAGACGTCGGAGCTCGATTGAAGGACACCTTCACATAGGAGCTTGATGGCTCGACTCGTCTGGCGGTGGCGGCTCGTCGCGATGCTGTCCTTCATTCTCTTTATTCCGATTTGGAGCATCATCCGGCCCTGGCCGCGGGTTAGAGGTTGGCGAAGTCGCTTCGGGAGCCGTGGGCGAACTTCCAGCCAACGGACGAAGTGGATGGCTCCTGTTCACCGGGCGAAAACGCGAGCGCATCGCCCGCTTTTCCTGTCGCTCCGCCCGCTGCAACCTACGTTCGACATCCGCCCACGTCAGTGGGCTGTCATCCGTTCCGCCGTGCTCTGCTTTGTGCGCACGCGTCAGCACCACCCACGCCACCGTCCACAGAACAGGGATCGTCGCCAATTTGGCGAGGATTCCTGCAAGTTGCTGATCGTTCAGTGGTGAAAGCCCGATGGCTGAGTGGGAACCCGCAAAGGCGGGATAGATGGGATGTTTCGAGAAGATAAAGACCAAGGCGGGGAAGCCTGGCACAACCGATTGAACGAAGAGATACGCCGCGGTACCGATTGCAACGGTCCGGCTCGCTCCGGGAATGTGTCGAAGGACCGGTCCCCACAAGACGAATCCCGCGAAAATCAGGAGCGCATCCGTGGCGGCGCGTACAGCGGCTGAAGAGGACTGTGCAGCGACGGCAGGCGTGAGAAGGGTGCCCACGACGATCGCGGTGAAAGTTATGACTGCCACGACGGGCTTCGTTAAAAACTCGAGCGCGTCGTCGAGGATCGGAGGACGTGTCAGCCATGAAAGCACCGGTGCCGGTGTGGCGAGTAGCAGCAAGGGCGCCACAGCCAGAGTCAGTAGTAAGCGCTGCACGACGAGCGCAGAAAGCGAGGAGTGAGCCGCAAGATCTGCAACGGGCCAGGTCAGCGCTATAGCCAGCGTGAGCAGCGCGGCCGTGAGGAACCAACGCTGACGGTTGGTCGGGCTAGCGCCTACAGCGCCCGCCCTGCGTGCTCCGTAGATGGCGAGCCCGTACAAAACGCCGACCAGGGCTAGGGCGAGCCACCCCAGAGGATGGGAGTCGAAGGCCCACGGCGCCGACGAGAGTGTGCCGATCACCGCTTCATACCTTGAAGGAGCCCGCCGCCCACCCGCGTACGCTGTCGCCGATGGAGCGGGTGGACCGTCTCGAGAGGCTGACTGACCTGGTGCTCGTGCTGCTTCGCGAGGGCCGGGCGCGCTCTCTTCGCGAGATCGCGGACGAGGTGCCGGGTTACCCGTCCGCCGGTGAAGCGCGACGGCAAGCGTTCGAACGTGACAAACGCACCCTTCGCGACGAGGGCATCGTGGTATCGACCGAACCGATCGACGGGTCCGACCAGATCGGGTACAGGATCAAGCCCGAGGACTTTTACCTTCCCGACCTTGGGCTCACACCCGAAGAGCAGGCGGCCCTGAACCTGGCGGTCGCCGCGGTCCACCTGGGCGATCCTAGCGGTAGGGACGCGCTGTGGCGCTTGGGATCCGCACCTGCGCCGTCGCCTCTAACCGCAGCGGACCTGCCGTCACTGCCCGCACTGCCTGTCCTTTTCGAGGCCTTGCGCGCTCACGCCACGCTCACCTTTTCCCACCGCGGGCTGCGGAGACACGTCGTTCCCGCCGTGCTGCGGTTCAGAAGGGGCTGGTGGTACCTGTTGGGCTACGACCTCGACCGCGAGGCGCCTCGCACGTTCCGCGTGGACCGGATCGAAGATCGTCCAAAACTAGGAGCTCCGGGATCGGCTGTGCTCCCGGCGGACTTCGATTTGGAAAGACCGTCCTCCGAGGCTCCTTGGCAGATAGGTGACGGTGACGCTACGGACGTCGAGGTGCTCGTCGATGCGGTCGTGGTGCCTCGGATGCTGCACGAAGTAGGCGAAGGTGCGGTAACCGAGAAGCGTGATGACGGTTCTGTCGTTGTCCGACTAGAGGTGTCTCACACCGGGGCGTTGAGAAGCTGGCTCCTCGAGTTCGGAGAACACGTAGAGATTCTTTCTCCGCCGTCGGCGCGAGAGGAGATGATCGAATGGCTCGCTGCGGTCGCGGCTCCGGGCGATTGGGCCACCGGATGACGCGCTTGGACGCCGGCGAGAGGCTTCGCCGCTTGCTCGCCGTCCTCGCTTGGCTGGCGCGCCGGGGTCGAGCTCCCGTGTCGGAGCTCTCGGAGCGATTCGGCATAAGCCCGGAGGACCTGATCTCGGACCTGGAGCTCGCCGCTTGCTGTGGTCTTCCCCCTTATACGCCTGATCAATTGATGGAGATCATGGTCGACGAAATAGAGGTCGTGGCCAACCTCGCTCCCGAGCTTGCTCGTCCGAGACGACTTTCTTCCGCCGAGGGGTTCGCGCTGGCGGCAGCTGCGCGTGCAATTTTGTCAGTACCGGGGTCAGACACCGATGGCGCACTCAGCGGAGCGCTCACGAAGCTCGACAAAGCACTCGAGCTGGACAGGCTTCGCGTCGAGCTCGACGATCCGCCGCATCTCGAAGAGGTTCAACAAGCTGTGTACGCAGGTCGCCAGGTCGAGCTCGAGTACCACTCGTCTTCGCGCGACGAAGTCAGCAGACGCCTGGTCGATCCCGGTTCTCTGGTCGCCCTCGACGGCCACTGGTATCTCGACGGATGGTGCCATCGAGCCGGAGGAGTAAGGCGGTTTCGGGTCGACCGGATTCTCTCGCTTCAATCGACGGACGTCGCCTCTTGCCACAGTGTCGCAGGCGACGGTGGCGAAGGTTCAGAGACCCGATTGCCGGCTCCCTTCGTTCCCGGACCCGAGGCGACGGTGGTTCGGTTGAGCGTCGATGAAGCCGGTGCGTGGATCTCTGACGCTGTTCCGACCCTCGAAGTTTCTCCGTGGTCCGATGGAAGGCGCGAGGTGACCCTGGCGATCGTCAGCGATGTCTGGTTTGGCCGCTTGCTCATGCGACTCGGTCCTCATGCGAGGGTCGTCGACCCACCCGAGCTCGCTGCAGCCGGCGCAAAAGAGGCCAAGCGCGTGCTTGCTCGCTACGAGGTCGACGCTCGACACTGAGAACTGAGGACCGCAATTCTCTCCCCGCAATCTCCAGAACAACTCCCCCTGCGAGCACCGGGCAACCTTTGGAGCAAGGTCGTCGTCGCAATCTCTACGCCGAGGTATCGGCGTTGCTACGGCTATGGAAGATACGGCCCGGAGGGCACAGTTATTACCTGGAGG
>DASPVS010000241.1:0-6429 GCA_035622235.1 Acidimicrobiales bacterium
AGGCCCTCTAACAGAGCGGCGTCGCGATAAACATCCAGTTGACGGGCCAATACCCTTGACAAGACATCCATAGCTGGCTAACACTGCGTCGCCGCTCGCCGTGGGGCGCGGCCATACAAGCCGGCAGTATCGCTCCGGCGCGAGTCGATCCCTTCTCGGTCCGCTCGCACCGGACCGATCAGATATGGAGGTCGTCATGGAGCGGGGGAACCACCTCTGGAAACTCGGGATCGTTGCCGCCTGTGCGGCCCTGGCGGGAACGTTGTCGGCTGCCGCCGTCGCCGGGGCGTCCTCGACATCGACTTCGCGCGCCGCCACGTCTTCTGCCTCGAGTCCGGGGACGGTCGTCGCCGGACTCGACCACGAACAGGTCGTCTCCGACGTTACGAGCGGCTTAGCAGCCGCGGGACTGAACGGAAGCACCGCACGCTCAGGACACGCGGCCCATCCCCATGGCTTCGGTGCCAACTGTACGTTCAACGGCGTCGCCGACACTTCGACTGTGCCTGTAACTCCCGGGAAATTGGTGAACGTCGTCTGCACCGGCTTCACCGCTGACGAGACGGTCGACGTCTACGAGGCGAGCCCTCTCATCCTCACCTCGACCACGGATCCTGCTTACATCACGTCGTTCGTGAACGAGATCGACACAACTGACGTTCTGCGAGTCCCTGCCACCGGCATCGGCGGGCTCAATGTGAACTTCACGATCCCGGCGGTTTTCCAGGCGGCGGACAAGAGCGCTGTCTGCCCGCCGAGTCAGAATCAGGAGGACGCTGGCTACCTCCGCTGCTTCTTGACGGTGGTGGGCGAGACAAGTGGCAACGGTGACATCGGGTCGCTCACCTATGCCGGTCAGAGCGTGGCTCCTCAACTTCCCGGGTACGACGAGGTTGCTTCCGACGGCGGTGTCTTCACGTTCAACTCTCCTTTCCTCGGTTCCGAAGGTGGCAAACCTCTCAACAAGCCGATCGTCGGAATGGCGATGGACACGATCACAGGGGGGTACTACCTCGTTGCCTCCGACGGCGGGATCTTCGCATTCCATGCGCCGTTCTACGGGTCAGAGGGTGGAAAGCCGCTCAACGAGCCGATCGTCGGCATGGCTTTCGACCCTGACACAGGCGGCTACTACCTGGTCGCCTCCGATGGCGGGATCTTCGCCTTCAACGCGCCTTTCCGGGGTTCACAGGGTGGAAAGCCGCTCAACGAGCCGATCGTCGGTATGGCTTATGACCCGGCCACCTTGGGCTACTACCTGGTCGCCTCCGATGGCGGAGTCTTCAGTTTCCACGCGACTTTCGAGGGCTCACAGGGCGGCAAACCGCTCAACAAACCCGTTGTGGGGATGTCCTTCTTCAGGGGGTTCGACCAGAACGGCAATCTGCACCTCGGCTACTGGCTGGTCGCTTCCGACGGGGGCATCTTCGGCTTCCCCTCCGGACCGCTCGGACCTCCTTTCCAAGGCTCGGAGGGCGGGTTGCCACTCAACGCTCCGGTGGTGGGAATGGCGACCGACTCATTGGACGGGGGTTACTGGGAGGTTGCCTCCGACGGCGGGATCTTCAGTTTCCCGTCCGGCGTAGCGCCCTTCCTGGGGTCAGAGGGTGGCAAACCTCTCAACAAGCCGATCGTCGGCATCTCCACCAACGAGGTTTCGTGACCGCCAACTAACCTCGCCGCATGGCGGGTGCCGCCCAGTGAGGGGCAAGCACAGGAAACGGCGAGTCAGGGGTCGCCACCGGATAAGGGCGCTTTTCGGTGTCTGCGCCGGAGCCCTCGTGGTGCTGTCGGTCACCGCAGTGGGGCTAGGGGTGGCGGCCATGACCCGGCGCGCGCCCTTCCCGGCGAGATCTGACAGCCACTCTCCTGCCCGCCCGGCCACCGGCGACTACGCCGGAAGGCGAGTCCAACCGCGCCACCTGGCGCCCGTCACCTCTACGACCTCCGTCAAGCCCAAGCCGGTCCCTGTTCCGGAAGCTCCGAAGGCGATCCCTGCTGCGGGCACAGCCGTCCCCGCGCAGGTCCAGGGGTCGCCCCCAGAGACCTCTCCACCGAGCTCCGAAGCTGTAACAACGGTCCCAGCACAGACGAACGGTCCGATCTCGACAGACGACCCTCCTGCGAGCATCCCGCCGTCACCGAATTTTCTCGACTCGTGCTCGGAGCGCGGTTACGACGATTCCGTCGGTTGCTTGGAGGCGTCGCTGGCCGCGATCGACAACGCTCGCTCTCGCGAGGGGATCGGCCCCATGCAACTACCGGGCGATTGGAACGGCCTCACGCCCGAGGAACAGTTGTTCGTCGTGACCAACCTGGAGCGAACGGCGCGCGGCCTTGCTCCCATGTCCGGTATGGAGTCCCTGCTCGACACCAGCGCGGAACAGAGCGCGTCCGATGGAACCGATCCCGCCCTGACCGATCCTGCTGCCACCGAGTGGGGGTCGAATTGGGGAGACGGCATCGGTAACCCTTTGGCCATGGACTACGAGTGGATGTACAACGACGGGCTGAATTCACCAAACGTGGCATGCGAATTCGCCGGCGAAAGCGGATGCTGGGACCATCGTCAGAACATCCTCTTGGACTTCTCCTGTGGCGAATGTCTCATGGGGACAGGATTCGACAACTCCGATCAGAGGGGGTACTCGGCTTGGACCGAGATCCTCGTGGAGACTTCGGGTTCGGTCGAGGTCGACTTCACATGGTCAGACGTGTTGCCCTATCTCAGTCAGCCGTACCTCGGTTTGTAGGAGTAGCTCCACCAGGCCCCACGCCCGACAGCGACAAATCGCGAAGGCGACAAGACCGACGACGGGAAAACGCGACAAGACCGACGACGGGAGGAGGACAACCCGTCGCCGGCCTCGCCTTTGCACCCGACGATCGCATTTCGAAGGGGAGGAGCTGCGATCTGGCACCGTGCAGCTCGTAGCCTGACATCTCCTGGTGAACTCCCTGAGTCAGGCGTGTAACGGCTCTGTGAATCAAACCCGAGCCCACGTAGACACCGCGCTCACTGCCGCATCGGCGACCTCGCGTAGAGCAGCGGTGCTCGCGGTCCAGGTCCTCACCTGTCCCGCGGCCGGCCAGATCCCGACCACCCTGCCGGGTACGGCGCGTTCAGCATAGGAAAGAGCGCATACGAGAGCCGGAAACCCGAGCGACGTCCGCCACTGTGGCGGTACAACTCCGTTCCCGACGAGAAGGAACGCCGGCCGATCCCCCACCTGCAGGCGTACGTCCGCTCTTGCTCGCAATGTGACGCGCCGCACGCTTGCGCACTCCCACTTGAACGCGCGGCCGCTCACGACCGGTGGACGCTCGAACCGATCCCAGTCGAGGGCTGTCCAAAGGTTGGTCCCCCAAGTGATCGCCTCGGCACAAACAACCGCCTTCGCTCCTGACGACAACCCTCGATACCAGTCCGCCCACCATGGTGATACAGCCGCGTTGTCGGTCGGCTCGGAAGACGAGCTTTCCAATCCCTGCTCGACCACCGACCTGACTGCGTCACTCGGATTTCTGTCTCGTCCCCGCAAACACCGCTCCACGGCCGCTCCGCCGATCGCGCGGCGACACTTCTTGGGTGTCGGCATGAAAGTCGGATCCGGGCTGCAGGCGCCGGGATCAGTCATCGCCTGAAGTACGTGGTGACTGTCGAGGGTCAGCTTCGTCTCGTCTCTAGAGGAACGGACCACATTTGCGATCTGGTGGACGAGGTCCGCTCGCAGGACTTCGACTTCGCGAGCTGACGGGCCCGCTGGTGCCTGCTCCAAGAGAACATCGGTAAGCGCAGACGACCGTGGCAACGCCAAGGTGATCGAGGGAGCGGTCGGGGGGGAGAGCGAAGGAACCTCTCTCATCGCGCCACCTCTCGAACGGAGTTTCGGCCGCTTGACACGACCCTTCGGGGCTCGTCGCAAGCAGCCGCGTTCCTTGCGACCTTGGTCCCAGTCGAGCGCTGTCCCGCCTCGCATCCGGCGAGTCCTTCACACCATGCACACAAAGGATTCGGACGGGCGACAGGAGGTTGGCCCGCCGCGAGTCGACAGAGTCGCTCGGTCCCGGTTATGACCCGCTCGAGCGAAGCGACAAGCAATTCTTCACTCACGGGCTCGACGTCCAAATCACCTCTTCCCGCGTAATAAGTCGCCGCGCAGAATGGAGGCGCCCCACTGCGCAAAGTCTCGAGAAGCGAGTAGAAGTGCAAGTCAGCCCTGTGCTCGAGGCGACGACGGCCGGACTTCACCTCTACAACGCATGTCGACGCGTGGGCTTTGGCCGGCATGCCGAGAATCAGGTCGACGACTCCGCTCAACATGATCCGTCCCCCGCAGATCGGCACTCCGATTGCGTCCTGGGTCCTCGGCAACCACGCGCCTGCAGGCGGCATCGCCCAGTGAGCTTTGAATAGCCCCACTTGTCGGACCACCTCTTGCTCGAGCCTCTTGCGATCTGCGCCGGCGAGTGCTCTCAGGAAATCGTCCGCCTCTCCGTCACCGGCGGACGCGAGAGCAGATAGGGCGTCTTCGAAGGGATCGTCGATCTTTCCTGCCGTCACCCATTGCCTGAAAAGGACGTCCACCAGGGTTCCAGTTATCAGCTCGAAGGTCGGCCGCCGGGGAGCCGCTCGGTTCGCGACCAGGTGCGCCTCGCAGACAAGAACCTGAGACAGCGCGTCTTTGGTGACCCGAACGGGTGCGGCCGCGTGGTCTATCGAGCCGGCCGGCGCGGCAAGGGAGTCCTCCAGCCACTCGCGAAGACCTCCTGCAAGCCCCGGGTCCACGACGGGCCTGGGGCGATCGGAGCCCCGGAGGCGGACGAAGAGGTCCAAGGGCGACGGCATCCCCCGAGCTTGACCGGCGGCTGTAACGCCGCCCGTGCGCGATCGGCGACTATTCAGACCCGCACGCCGGTAGCCTGAGTCTGTGATAGCCGGGGTGGGGTCTGGCGCTCTAGACACTTTCGAAAGCCTCCGCAGGCAGTGACGTGAACGTTGCGTTCGCCGTCGTCTTCGGCATCTTTGTCGTGTTGATGCTCGTGCTGGTGGTTTCAGCGACACGCTGGGCGGTACGACGCGACCGGGCTGCGCGCTCCGAACGCGCGTCGGGCTCCGCGACCGAGGCGGATCTCGCCACTCGCCACGGCAACAGGCCTGGGGCCTGACAGAGGGCTCATGACCACAGATCCGCTTCCGGGAGGCGTTTTCACCGGGCCGGACCCGTCCCCGCGATGGCTCGCCCGTTACCGGCGCGGACTGGGCCGCAGACCGACAGGTCCGGACTCAGCGGACCAACATGCGACTCCGCAACGGGGCACCTCGAGGTCACCATGGATCAGACCCTTGGGGCTCAGGTCCGCCGCTTTGCGTTCCTCCATGAACCGTCGGCCTCCGCGCACCGCGTTCGTGTTCGCCGGTGGTGGGGCTCGTGGGGCCGCGCAGATCGGCATGCTTGGAGCCCTCGTCGAAAGAGGGATCACACCCGACTCCATCTACGGCGTCTCTGTCGGGGCAATCAACGCCGGAGGGTTTGCCGGCGAGCCCAACGCCACCGGGGTCGAGAGGATGGAGACGCTCTGGCGCCAGACCACCCGTGACAACGTTTTTCCTTCCTCACGAATCCACGGGCCTTGGCGATTCTTCCAGCAACTCGAATCGGTGCATTCGAACGAAGCTCTTCGCCGCCTGATCAACGAGGGCCTGCAATTCGAGCTGATCGAAGAGGCTCCGGTTCATTTCGAGGTCATCGCAACGTCTCTTACAGACGGGCGATACAGATGGTTCGACCGGGGTCCGGCTGGCGAAGCCATACTTGCTTCAGCCGCGCTTCCGGCGCTCCTGCCCCCAGTGGTCATCGACGGCGAATCGTTCATCGACGGTGGCGTCGTGGACAACGTCCCGATCGGGCGTGCGATCAGCGAAGGCGCCGAACGCATCTTCGTCCTCTTGTGCGGACCGCTTCACTACAAGCCGCATCAGTACCGCCGTCCCGTCGAAGCGGTGCTCACCGCCTTCTTCATAGCCATAAACGCACGTTTCGTTCGCGAGCTCGAAAACCTCCCCTCGGGAGTCGAAGTGATCGTCTTCACGGTGGACAGCGATCCTGTATCCCGCTACAACGACTTTTCCGGCACCGATTCGCTGATCGCCGCAGGCCGTGCCAACGCGGAACGCGTGCTCGACTTCTGGGAGTCAGGTGCGATCGGCCCACCCGGTGAAGCGAACGCCGTGGCAGGCATAGGCGGTCAGATAACTCCATCCGACGCGGTTCTCGGAGACAGTGAAACGGGGGGAAGCGGCGCAGAGGCGGGTTAGCCCGCCACGAGATCAGCGGCTGTCCGGCCCGCCTTCGCGCCGAGGAGCGACGTGCCATCCTGCCGATGACACCTTGCGGGGCTCGTAGAAGACACAGCCCTCAGGGCACG
>DASPVS010000242.1:0-4863 GCA_035622235.1 Acidimicrobiales bacterium
GCTCGAGCACCCAGCTCGGCGGCCTGGCCGCGAAGCCGTCCTCGGGCCACATCATCCATCCGGACCCGGCCAGGGCTCCGCCGTCAGGATGAAGGGTCGTGCCAGTTATATAAGACGAGAGGTCCGACACCAGAAAGAGGATGCAATTGCCTACGTCCTCGGGAAGACCCTTGCGACCGAGTGGGATGGTTAGGCGGTCTCCCGGGTCGATGTCGGTTCCAGCTCCCGCGGCTACCTCTCCGCCGGACCCTGCGCGACGGGCCACCTGCTCGAGCCCGCTCGTCGGAACGAAGTCGGGGGCTACGCAGTTCACTCGGATGCCCTGGGGACCGAATTCGACGGCCAGAGTCCGGGTTATGTGCTCCACAGCCGCCTTGCACGCTGCGTAGACGGCAAAACCGGGCGCGGCGCGATGCGCCTCGATGGACGTGAGCGTGACGATGCTCCCGCCTCGACCGTGTTGTGCCATGTGACGAGCGCCGAGCGACATCGCGTCGAGGACCCAGGTCAGATTGGTACGCACGAGCGCGTCGCGACCCTTTGCGTTCACATCGGTGAAATCAGAGCGGAAGGTGCCACCGACGACGTTGACGAGCGCGTCGAAGCGGCCGAACACGGTGTCCACATTCCCGAAGAATTCCGCAAGTCCGTCGCTGTCGCGCACGTCCAGGACTTCCTCGACAACCTGCGCCCCGAGCGCGCGGGCTTCGGTTGACGTTTCTGAAAGTGTTTGGCGGTCTTTGTCGGCCAGACCGAGATTGGCTCCTGCACCCGCCAGGTCGAGCGCGCAGGCCCGGCCGAGACCACCACCACCGCCTGCGATCACAGCGACCCGGCCGGCTAGCCGAGCTCGCTCCTCGAGAAGGCTCAATCTCGCTCCTCGAGAAGGCTCAATCTCGTAACCCGCCGGAGCCGACTATGCCGCACATTCGGGCCGATGGTAGCCCGTATGATTGCCGTCGATCTGACGGTCAGTCAGGTATCGGGGGGTCAGGGCATGGACTTCGAGTTCTCATCCGAGCAGCTTGCCTTCGTGGAGGAGGTCGAGAGCTTTCTCGACGCGCACGACGATCCCGAGGTCTTCGACGTGACACGGGAGAACATGGCCCAGATCGTTGACACCCCCAAACGCAGGGCTCTCATGCGAGAGCTCGGAGAACAGGGTTGGCTCGGGATCACCTGGCCGAAGGAGTATGGCGGATCGGAAGGAAGCGGGGTTTACGAGTACCTGATAAACGAATCGCTCGCGCGACGCGGCGGTCCCCAGATCGGTAAGGGCGTGGGCATTATCGGAAAGACGCTCATCCGCCACGGCAGCGACAAGTTAAAAAAAGAGTTCCTTCCGAAGATCCTCCGCAACGAAGTCGAGTTCGCGGTCGGCTATTCGGAGCCAAACGCCGGCTCCGACGCTGCTTCGATGCAGCTCAAAGCGACACGCGACGGCGACGGTTGGCGACTCAACGGGCAGAAGACGTGGACGACTTCAGCCCACTTCGCCGAGTGGTACTGGGTGGGCGCGAGAACCGACCCTGAGGCGCCGAAGCATGCGGGGATCACACTGTTCCTGGTGCCCTTGGACCAGCCCGGCATCACGATCAAGCCGATCTGGACGATGGGTGACGAACGTACGAACGAGGTCTACCTCGACGACGTCTTCGTTCACGACGACTACGTGGTCGGCGAGTTGAACCGAGGCTTCCAGTACATATCCGAAGCCCTGGATCTCGAGCGTTTCACGATGTTCACGTTCTCCCCGATCGCCCAGCGGCTCGAGCTTCTGACCGAGTACGTGAAGAAGACCAAGCGCGACGGCCTCCCCTTGTCGGAGGATCCCGTGGTCCGCCAACGTCTGGCGCGGCTTCACACCGAAGCAGAAGTGGCCCGGTGTCTGGGGCTCAAGTTCGTCGCGGAATCGACCAAGGGCGGCGCCGCGCCCACCACCGAAGCGTCCGAGTACAAGCTATACACGACCGAATTCTCGAAGAGGTTGGCGGACGCCTCGATGGACCTCGCCGGTGCGGGTGGTCAACTCCGGGTGAAGACGGAGGACGCGCCCATGAAAGGCCGCGCCGAGTCGACCTATCGCTACACGGTGATCGACACGATCGGCGGGGGGGCCTCCGAGATCCAGAAGAACATCATCGCCCGGCGAAAGCTCGGCCTTCCGAAGAATTTCTGACGTCTGGATCGCGACAGACAGTGGACCCGTCCGATCAACGATCGAAACCCTCAAACCCCGAGATGCCTGCTGCTAATCCCGGTTCGAGGTCCGGACCGCTCGACGGCATCTCGGTTCTGGATCTCTCGACTGTCGGTCCGGCTGCGCGTTGCACGCGACTCCTGTGTGACTACGGCGCGAGCGTGGTGAAGATCAGCCCGGTGCCCGGACGCGGGCCCGCTCCTCAGATACCGCCTTTCTATGCATACAGCGGACACCGCGGGATGGACAGAGCCCACATCGACGTGCGTGACCGGGCTGGTCGTGACGCTTTTCTCTCGCTCGCCTCGAAGGCAGATGTCATCGTGGAAAGCTTCCGTCCAGGCGTAGTCGAGCGGCTCGGTATCGGTTACTCGTCCGTACGTGAACTGAACGAGAGGATCGTTTACTGCTCGACTAGCGGTTACGGCCAGGGCGGGCCCAGGTCGCAGTGGGCCGGGCACGACGTCAATTACCTGGCGATAGGAGGGTTTTTGGCATCCAGTTGCCGTCGCGCCGACGGCGGGCCACCGTTGCCGGGAGCCACCGTCGCAGATGCGGCCGGCGGCGGGATGCAAGCTGCGCTGGCGATCACAGCCGCCCTGTTGGCTCGTCAAGGTACAGGCGTAGGCGCTTACCTTGACGTATCGGTCGCGGACGGGGTCCTCTGGCTCATGTCGTTGCAGGCTGACGAGCAACTCGCGACCGGAAGCGAGCCGGGCCCGCGCCACGACGTTCTCACGGGTCGCTACGCGTGTTACGACACGTACGGCACCGCAGACGACGGGTGGATCGCAGTCGGGGCCATAGAAGCGAAGTTCTACGCAAACCTGTGCCGTGAGCTCGGATGCGAACGCTGGATCGACCACCAGTACGACGACGACGCGCAGGACGCGATCCGCGCGGACTTCACGGCTGCCTTCGCCAAGCGGGCGAGGGACGAGTGGGTGGAGGAGTTGTCGTCCAAGGACACTTGTGTCGCACCGGTCCAATCGGTGAGCGAGCTGGGGCGCGATCCTCAGTACTTGTACCGAGGTGCATTCGTGGACGCGGAAGCCGATGAGATCGGGTCGTTTCGCCAGACCGGAGCGGTTCTCGCCGGAATGCTCCGCCCTACCGAGCCCGTGAAGGTCAGAGTGGACGACTTCACGGACACGACGCGCCTTCTCGAGGCGGCTGGAGTGAGCCGTCGACAAGTACAAGCTCTCGTCGACGAGGGGGTCGTGACTTGAGCAAGCTGGAAACCGCGGGCGACGAGGGCGACACGGGCGACGAAGGCGACGCGGGCGGCATAGGCGGCACGGGCGAAGTTCCCGCCGACGTCCGCGCTCTCATCGGCGTCGAGCAGTACCCCGAGGAGGGCGATTTTCCGGTCGAACGCGGTTACATCTGGACGAGCTGCGCATCGGTGGAGAACGGCAACCCTCTTTTCTGGGACGACGACGTCGCAGCCGAACTGACGGAAGGTCCGATCGCTCCGCCTTCGATGTTGTCCGTTTGGTTCCGACCGCACCACTGGGCGCCCGCACGTACCGCGGACCACCTTCCCCTGAAGGTGCACTTCGACCTGAAGGAACGCTTCGGTCTTCCCGAAGCCGTCATGACCGACAACACGATCGTCTTCTATGAGCCCGTACGCCCGGGAGACCGAATCCACACCCGCCAAGTGCTGCGGTCGGTGAGTGAGGAGAAGACGACGAGGCTGGGTACGGGCAGGTTCTGGGTCATCGACGTGGAATACGCCAATCAGTCGGACCTGATCGTGGGCGTCGAGTCCTACACGGGTTTCGGGTACCGGCGCTCCGGGAGCGGGTCGTGACCACCGAGCCCCTGCTGCTCCTGGGCGAAATCGCGGAGGGCGACAGACTCCCCACTCTCGGCTACGACGTGACGGCTACGACGGTCGTGCTCGGAGCGCTCGCCACCCGAGACTGGCGACCGATGCATCACGACAAAGATTTTGCCGTCAACCGCAACGGAACCCGCGACATATTCCTCAATACCCCGAACCAAGCAGCTTGGTTCGAGCGCTACATCACCGACTGGACGGGACCCCACGGGCGGCTCGGTCGGGTCACGTTCAGAATGAAGGGCTCGGTCTTTCCCGGCGACACCATGTCGTTCGACGCGGTGGTCGACGGTGTCGGCGTCGACGAGACGGGATGCGGTTGGGTGGACGTGGACGTGACGTTGTCGGTGGACGGCGACGTCAAGACGACATGTCAGGCGCACGTGGCCATCCCTGTCGATCCCTCGGACAACCCTTGGGCTCGTCGCGGGGACCGGTGGAAACCGTGATCGATACCCCGACACACGAGAGGACCGCATCTTGTTGAACCTCGAATTCACGCTCGAGCAGGAGATGCTCCGCGAAGCCGTGAAGGGCGTCTGTTCGACTTTTTGTCCCAAGAGCGTCGTGCGCGACTTGGAGGACGACCCCGTCGGGTACTCCCCTGAGTTCTGGAAGCAACTTGCACAACTCGACCTTCTCGGGATGCTCATCCCAGAGGACCAAGGCGGCTCAGGCATGTCGATGCTGGACGGCGTCGTTCTCTATGAAGAGCTGGGCCGGTCTCTTGCACCTTCGCCGCATTTCGTGAGCGCAGTGTTGAGCGCGGGTGCTCTTGTCCGAAGCGGCTCCGCCGAGCAGCGCAGTGCCTGGCTGC
>DASPVS010000243.1:0-4925 GCA_035622235.1 Acidimicrobiales bacterium
TGGGGCTCGGTGGAATCCAGCTCTGTCGAGTCGAACTCCAGGAAGAACTCAGGGTCTCTGCAGAGTTGAGCGAAGACCTCCTGGTTCATCTGCTCGAGAACGCGCCCTTGGTCTGATCGAAGACGGCGGACGTAGAAGCGATGCTCTCTTCGCAGGCGCAGCGTCTTGGTGGTCGCGTTCAAGAGGACTCTGAGGTGCCGAGGGCGCAGCCCCAGCAGGGCGCCCGGATCGTCAGAGGCGCGCCTTCTGAGCAAGCCGAGATTCGGACTTTCGCGCGTCGGGCGGAGGGATCTGCCGAGGCTCGGGTCCTTCCGATAGCGCTCCTCCCAGTCGACGCGCTCGGCGCGGATCACCTGGAATCCGGCTCCGTGGTGGTAGAGACGGTGGTCGTAGACGCCGAACCAGAGGGGGTGGGGGTTTTTTGTATTTGTCCGCAGCAGTGGAAACCATTCCACGCCACGATCTCGGAGCGCGTACATGAGCTTTCCGCCGGTGTCGGTCACCTCTTTTCCGACGGCGTTGGTCCAAGGAGCTCCATCCCAGTCGCCCCTGACCTCTTGCCAGAAGCCAACGGTCGTCGCGCAGAACGAAGGGTGTGGCTGCTGGTCTCCGAGGTTCTCGTCCCTGCGGACCGCCATCAACGGGTAACGCTCCAGCACGCCATACATCCACGGAACCAGAGGTCGCACGGGGATCGCGTCGCCGTCGAGGAAGATCAAGATGTCATCCGGGTGCGAGCCTCGAGCAACCTCTTCGGCCAAGAGGTTGAGCTTTTCGGGGTGACGCCCCGGCACGTCAGCCGCAAAGTGGAAACGACTCCACAGTCCTTCGTCGTCGATGCCGTTCAGAGATGCGAACACCCGGTAGCTCTCGTCGATATTGCGATCGAGATAATCGAGTTGCGGTTCGATCCACTTCGAGGACTTCCAGTGCACGGTGACGACGTTGATCATCGGCGGACTATCTTCTTGTGGACTTTCCGTATTGACTGCGCAAATCGGTACGCCGGAGACGAGCGGAACGAGTCGATCTCCGCGAGAGCACGTTCGGAGCGGGCCGCCAGCGAGAGCACGTCGTCGACCCATCCGGGCTCACTTCCAAGCTCGGGGCTTGTCCACGGATGGTGCTGACCGGCCTTGCTCCTCAACACATCCATGACCTCGCCCAGTGTTTGCAACAAGTGGGGGTCGTAAGCGATGTCGCGTTGATGGCGAAGATCTTGGTCGAGGAACTTCGTCACCCGGTCACGAGCGTCGACTTCCACTTCCAGTGACAGATTGGCGAAAAAATCGACCACTTCGTCTGCGAAACCGGCGGGGTCTGTGACGAGATTGCCGTAGTCCACGGCGAGCGTCGGGATGCCGGAAAGGTTCGCCGCTGCGCATCTCACGTGACGATCCCAGCTCGCGAGACCGTATGTGATCGGGATTTCGCTTCGAGCTTGCAAGGAGATCGCCACTTCCATCGGATCACGGAAGACGAAGATGGCGGCGACGGGAAGTGTTATGACACTTGTCCAGAATGGAAGAGTCAGGCACAGGCGCGGGTCCTTCCAGACCGATGGGCTCTTGTCGAACGCCTGTGCGAATCGGCGCGATGCTTCTGCGCGAAGCCCTTCGAAAACCGGGTCTCGGTACCAATCCGGATCCGGCAAGGCGGGCGCAGACCACGTCCCTCCGTAGTGCCGGATGAGCAGGTTGTTCACCTCGAGCAGGCTGCGGCTCTCCCAGTGCCCTTTTTCGTTGCTCGCGCCGGGGTCGACCATCAGATCGTCGTCGCGCGGTGGATTTATCCCCATTGCTGCGATGGCCCCGGCCGTCGCCGAGGTGCCGCTCCTGTGCATGCCGACGACAAGCACCAACGGAGCTTCGTTGCGCGCCAGCTCGGATAAGTGAGCCGTGTCACAGGAAGAGATTTGGCTGTGCGGCACCGAACTCCTCTGGACGTCGCCGGCGGCTCGACAGTCTATGGTGCGACCTCGGCCTCATGCCACGAAGGACTTCCTGAACCGTGCTCAGAGAGCATAGGTCTTTGCTAGGGCGTTGATTAGGCTCCGCTGCGCAGCATTCCGAGTCGGAAACACCTTGGGAATGCCGTTGAGAGGGGAGGCGATGGCCGAGCACAACCAGAACCGCCGCGCTCGGATCTTGTTGGTCGACCGGCAGGACGAGACGATCGGCGGCGCCCAGTTCGTGCTGGACCAGATCCTCCGCAGCGTTGACCGTGACCGTTTCTCGCTTTCGTTCGTCTGTTTGCGCGACGGCCCCTGGCCACAGAGCCTGCGAGAGACCGGGATGAAAGTAGATGTGGTCCCGCTGTCCCGGATGCGCGACCTTCGGAGTCTCTCGAGCGTCCTACGCAACCTCAGTCGGATCTTTCGTCGCGATGAAATCGATCTCGTTCACGCGAACCAAGCACCGACAGGGCTGCTCACGGGCCTCGCCAGTCCGAGGAGAGGACCGGCTCAGGTCTGGCATGTCTACGATCCCTTCACTCCGCGCACAGCCAAGCAGAAGGCGGTGGCGATGGGTTTCCGGGCGGTTCGTCCCGACGGGATCGTCTACGGGACGCGCCCAGCAGCAGACCATTTCCGCTCGTGGTTCCCTTCAGTGAGCTCTACCGTGGTGCTGCCTGGGATCGACGTTGAAAGGTGCCGGCAGGGAGACGGCATGCGGGCGCGCCAGAAACTGGGAATCCCTAGCGAGGATTTGGTGGTCTCGACGTTCGGTCGCGTTCACCCGATCAAGCGTCAGGTGAGCTTCCTGAGATGCATCGCCGGTGTCTCCGAATCGTCAACCCGGCGCGTGCATGGTGTCATCTGCGGCGCGAAGGGACCTGAGGGTTATTGGCGTTCTGTCGAGCGACTCCGATCTGAGCTCGGGCTCGGAGATTCTGTCCACATGACCGACTTCGTCCCTGATCAGATGAAAGACGATCTCGTGGCCGCGTCAGATGTCGTATTGCACCTCGCTCTTTTCGAACCGTTCGGAATGGCGGTACTGGAGGCGATGGCTGCAGGAAAGGCGGTCGTCGCGGCCGATGCTTACGGACCTTCGTCCTATGTTTCGAACGGCGAGAACGGGATCCTCGTACCCGACGGCGACGTCGAGCGAGCGACGGCAGCGGTCTCCAGGCTTCTCGCCGATCCGACCGAAAGGTCGATCCTCGGAAAGCGGGCGTCGAAGACGGCCGAGGGACACTCACTCGGCGCCATGGTAGGAGCCATAGAGGACTTCTGGGACCAAGTACTGGAGTCGAGACTCTCGACAAAGCACTGAAGATCGTCAACGCACCGAGTGCCGGGTTCCGGCTCGCGACTGGAGCGCTTAGATCCGTTCCGTTGCTTACGCCCGTTCTTGTTCAGGCCCGTTCTCGGGACGCGTCGATCGCCTCGTCGACAACACGGAGGATCTCGGGTTCGATTTCCGCATCGAACTTCCTCGCGAACGCACACCCCGACTGGCGAAGATCTTCGAGGTCGCCGGTTCGGAGAAGCATCCAACCTCCCGGGCCGGGTCTTATGCCTTGCTTCGGTACGAAGGTCACCGGTGCGTTGCGCATGGTGAGGGAAGGCTCGTTGTAGAGGACGGTCTGGAAGAACGACTGGTCCGGTATCCAGGTCTCCCGATACCAATCGACTAGAGCGGGGTCGGCGTCCAGGAGGGCTTTGGCCGCACGCCGTCCGAAGCTCACCCACTGGGGCCCGATGTACAACGCCAGGCCACCCGGAAGTGATCGGGACCTGCGAGGGAAGCCCAACATCCACTCCTCGCGTCTTGGGGTTCGCTCGATCTTGAAAAGGGGTTGGGCCCATCGACTGATCCTGCGGGTGAATTCCACGGCCGTTTGCCCCGCGGCGTTGCGCACCGCGGGCACGGCACGCCAGCGGTACATGTAGCGCGCGTAATTGAGGTCCTCACGCGTTGGCCGACGACCTAACACCGGCCGTTTCGTGATGCGGGTCGCTTCGACGATTCCGTCAATGGCGTCCTCACGTACACGATCCTCCCACCGCGCCAGATCGACGATGGGCCTGTCGTCACCCGAGAGGAAGACGAACCAGTCGGCGGCGAGCTCGTCGGCCGCGAACCGCACCAGCCGAAGCGACGCCTCGACTATCGACCAACCTCCCCATTTGACGGCTACAGGGTCGATCGTGTGGACGCGTGAAGGGGGGGCGCCCTCCCACGGGGGATCCGCTCCAGTCGAGTCGTGATGAACGACCACGTGTCCGTTCGGGCTCAGCTCGAGTATCCGATCTGCGAGGGCTCGCACCTTGTCGCCTCGACGATGACTAAGAACCAGATACGTCGCGACAAAAGGGCTACTAGCAGAGCCGGCGGACGGTGCAGCAGAGCCGGCGGACGGTGCAGCAGAGCTGGTCGATGGCGCAGCAGAGCCGGTCGATGGTGCGGTTGTCATGATTGATTCACGTCCGTGCAGAGCGGGACACGATCTCGACGACTCGTTCGACGTCGTCGTCGGACATCGCCGACCCGCTCGGAAGACATAGGCCACGCGCGAAGATCTCCGCGCAAACCCGCCCTCCTATGACTTCCGCTTGTGCGAACAGTGGCTGTAGATGGAGCGGCTTCCAGGTGGGACGCGATTCGATGTCCACGCGCTCGAGCGCCAAACGGACGTGCTCCCGGTCGCTTCCGAACTCCAGCGGGTCGATAAGAATGCACGTCAACCAGTAATTCGGATTTCCGTACCCAGCGTGCGGCATGAATGAAATACCAGGCAGCTCCCCGAGGCCCTGGCGGTAGAGCTCGTTGATCGCTCGCCTTCGCCGGATCTTCTGATCAAGGCCCAGGAGCTGGGCCCGGCCGAGCGCGGCGAGGAGGTTGCTCAACCGGTAGTTGAAGCCTGCTTCGACGTGCTCGTAGTGGACGAAGGGCTCACGCGCCTGGGTAGAGAGGTGA
>DASPVS010000244.1:0-3537 GCA_035622235.1 Acidimicrobiales bacterium
GTTGGGTCTTTTGGCGGTCGCACCATTCTCGACAATGGCGCGCTTTGGCGGTCGCACCATTCTCAACAATGGTGCGGTCTGGCGCGCCGTTTCACAATGGCGCGGTCCGGCGCGCCGTGCTCAACAGTGACGTTCGAAGAGCAGTGCTTTAGTGAAGGCCCCCCATTCATATGCGATCGCCCAAGGGAGTCTGGAGGTGGGTACGGGCACGGGAACCATGAGGATCCGTCCGGCGAAGCACCTGCCCACGATTATGCGAGCACGCGTCGTCTGAGGGACGGAACTTACGACGATCAGGCTCGTCCAACCTCTTTCGTCCGCGAAGCGGCTCACGAATTCGGCCTCTCCGCGTGTGTCGACAGGATTCGGCATGAAGCAGACGATACGAACGCCCGGGATCTTCTGACGACACGCCGGACTCTTGTACGTCACAACGGACAGGAGCACGTTCGGGGCGTAGCCCGCTCTGGCCAGGCTGAGAGCCTTGCCTGTGCGCGATGGATAGCCGTCCAGAGCGACGATTGCATCGACGCGTGCGGGGGCGTCGGTTTGTGGCCAAATGAACAGTCGGGCCGTCGCGGCGAGGAAGAGAACTATCAAGATCGCCACGAGCGCCAGCAAACGCCCGATGAGTGACCTGGGGACGAGCCTTATCATGAGCCGATCGGCGCCGCAGGCTAGTCGAGCAGCCAACTAACCTGACGCCGATGTCAGGTCCCGCCGTCGTCACAGAAGGGATCGCGCGCCGATTCGACGATTACTGGGCGGTGGACGGGGTCGACCTCTCCATAGAAGAAGGAGAGATCTACGGGTTTCTCGGGCCCAACGGCGCGGGGAAGTCCACGCTCGTGCGGATGCTCTGCACGTTGATGTTGCCGACGCGTGGACGCGCACTCGTAGGAGGTGAGGATGTCGCCCGGCACCCTGAACGCGTCCGGCTCCACATCGGCGTGGCTTTGCAAGACGCATCTCTCGACGACAAGCAGACGGGCCGTGAGCTGCTCGACCTTCAGGCGAGGCTGTACGGCCTGGACCGACGTGAGCGCGCGTCGCGGATCGAGGATGTTTTGCGCCTGGTCGATATCGGCGATGCGATCGACAGATTGATAGGGACTTATTCGGGTGGCATGAAGCGCCGGCTGGACCTCGCCGCGGCCCTGATTCACGACCCGGAAATCCTCTTCCTCGACGAGCCCACAACCGGGCTCGACCCTCTCAGCAGGGTGGCTGTTTGGGACGAGGTGCGGAACCTCAACGCCGAGCTCGGCACGACCATCTTTCTCACGACCCAGTACCTCGAGGAAGCCGACGAGCTGGCGGGGCGCGTGGGAATCATCGCAAAAGGCAAGATGGTCGCAGAGGGAACCCCCACCGAGTTGAAGCGTGAGGTCGGTGAGGACCTGGTCGTGGCCAAGTTGTCTGGCGCCTCGGAGGACTTGGCCGCCGCAGTCCGATCGGTGCCGGGTGTCGACGACGTTTTCCTCGAACGCGACGGACTCGTGGTGACGTCGCGCGATGGAGCGGCGATCATGAGCCCGGTTGCAGTGGCGCTTCATGGATCCGGAGCCAAAGTCGAGAGCCTCACTTTGCGAACACCGACGCTGGATGACGTATTCGTGCAACTGACCGGGAGTCACCTGGACGACGAGGAGTCGGCTTCGGGCCTCCGCTCCCCGGGATCCCCGAGCTCCGTCGTAGCCCGCGCACGCACTGGCGGGCGGGAAGAGGCTGCTGACCCACGACAAGCCGAGGCCCGCGAGAGAGACGGCGAAGAAGGGCGGGATCCCGACCTCGTACGCAGCGAAACCTCAAAATGACGACTGCGTCGGCGACCTCCGTCGCGGTCACCAGGGTGCGTCCGAGATCCGCCGGATTCGGGAGGGATCTCGTATCGGTGGCGCTGCGCTCTCTCCGGCAGATCACAAGGGAGCCCGCGGCGGTCATCCCGGCCCTTATCGTGCCGGTCTTCTTCTACGTGATGAACGTCGCGGCATTGTCGAAGGTCACCCACATCGCTGCAGGAGTCGACTTCAAGGCATTCGAACTACCTCTTGCGGTGGTGTTCGCCGTCACCGGGGTGTCACGAGCCTCCGCTCTCGTTACCGACATCCAGAACGGGTACTTCGACCGATTGGTGATAACGCCTGTAAAGCGCCTCGCCTTGCTCCTCGGACTCATGACCGCCGACTTCGTGCTCGTCATGGCACTGGCGGTCCCGGTGCTCTTCGTGGGCCTCATTTCGGGCGTGAGGTTTGCGACCGGAATCGCAGGTATGGCGGTGTTCATCGTCTTCTGCGGCGCCTGGGGGCTCGTCTTTACGGGTTTGCCCTATGCGATCGCGCTGAAGACCGGGAGCCCGTCCGCGGTGAACGCGAGCTTCGTCCTGTTCTTCCCCATCACCTTCTTGACGACGGCCTTCGTACCGAAGCAGGACCTGTCGGGGTGGTTGTCGACGGTCGCCACCTACAACCCGATGACCTACATCCTCGCCGGTCTCCGCTCGCTCGTGCTCGTCGGTTGGGACGGCAAAGCGCTCGGACAGGCGATCCTGGCCGTCCTCGGGTTCGGGGTGTTCTCCGTCTCCCTCGCGCTGCTCGCTCTCAGAGGACGGGTGCGCCGGCGCTGAGCCCCATTACACCCTTTGGGGCGAAAAATCCACTCACAGTGTGGCGTTCACCACTATTTGAGGTTATCGTAGGAAAAGGCCGACGCCCGTCGAGCTTGCCCATGCCGGAGTGGAGGTAGGGGGAAATGGAGGGAGGAGCTGACATGGACCCGATGCCTTCCTCGGGAGATGCGCCCGCGGCGTCGCTCGTAGGGTCGCTGGCCTCGTTCCGTCTGGCCGACGTGCTCAGTCTCCTCGCACACACGAACCAGGGCGGCGAGCTGCAGGTCGTCGGTGGCGGTGTCGACGGCCGGGTCTGGATCGACCAGGGGGAGCTCGCCGGATCCGCGGTGAGCGGAGCGCAAACCCTGACACAGGCCATCTTCGAGCTGGCCCTCGTTCAACAGGGATGGTTCTACTTCACCGAGGGGCGAACCGCGCCCTATCCCGGAGATCGCCAGAGCGTCGCTTCGGCGCTCGAGGTAGTAGGTCCACAGGTGAGCGAGTGGCACGACCTCTTGGATCGCGTGCCGCTCGACTCAGTGGTGCATTTGTCACCGACTCCGCCAGGCAGTGATGTGCAGATCCGAAGCGAACAGTGGCAGATACTCACGACGCTCGGTGGATCGGACATGACCGTTCGCGACGTGGTGGCGTCGTTGGAGCACGACCAAGTCGTAACGCTCCGACTCCTTCGTGATCTGGCGGAAGCCGGACTGGTTGTGGTGACGACCAAGGACGGTCAACAGAGCGAAGCGCCAGAGTCTGTTTCCGACGAGGCGGCTTCACCTCCCGACGCAGCGGAGGCAGCGGCACCGGCCAATCCCTGGCCGGCCTTTTTGCCAACCTCCGCCCCGAGCTCGGCTCCGAATACTCCGTTCGCTCCACCGTTCGCCGGAGAGAACGGAGACGACGCAACTGATCAGTCCGCA
>DASPVS010000245.1:0-3994 GCA_035622235.1 Acidimicrobiales bacterium
AACGTCGCCATGAAAAGTCCGAGCGACGTGATCACGACCGCCCAAGCGGCGGTTCGGCTGCCGGCAGCCGGCCGGGTGGTGCCCCGGCCTGTCGCCGGTGTCTTCGGCAGGGTCTGTGGGCTCTTCGGAGTCGGGACCGGAGTGTTCGGATGTGCAACGTCGGTCTTCGTCTTCATCTGCCTTCCTCCGTTGGTGCTTTGTCGGACGTTCACGGGGTTGCGGGTTCCCATCGCGTCGTTAACGAAATGGCCAAATAGTGAGTGGTTACTACCTATTGAGGTCGCGAACAGGGGCTCTGATGCGTTCATTGGTCAAACCTCAGGATCGAGAAGGATCTGAACGGTTTTCGGAAGGATCCGAATGGGACGCGGAGAGATCCGAAATCCCTGCAAAAAACATTTCCGCATCGGGATGACACGCGCGGACCCACGACTCGTCGAGCGAATCGGCGTCGACGGCGGCGAGCACATTTATGAGCATCCCGTAAGCGAAAAACTCGCGGATGGCTTCGTCGGGAAGTCCGGTCAACTCTCCGGTGAGAGACCACAGGTGTCGCAGCCCTTCACGCGCCGCCTTCCGGATAACCGGATCGCTCGAACCGGCGAAGGAATGCATCTGGACGAGTAGTAGGTCGCGCTCGGACAACAGCTCCTTGTATGCCTCTCCCATCGCGGCCATGGCTTCCTCACCGGTCTTGCCCGACGCAGCGACACGGAACGACCGCTCGATCCGATGGTGCATCTCCGCCATGGTCGCTACGAACAAATCTCGCTTGGTTCCGAACAGGCGGAACAGATACGGCTGCGAGATGCCCGCACGATTGGCGATCGCCTCGGTCGACGTGCCGGCATAACCGCCCTGCGCGAATTCAGCCATCGCCGCCTTCAACACCTCGACGCGACGCTCGTCGGCGGTCAGCCTGACGCCGCTCGTGCCTCCAGACGAGCCGGCCTGAGCGGACAACCCGGCCTTCACGTCGAGAGGGCCCTCGACAGTGGTCTCGACCGTCGTGTCGACCGTCGTGTCGACTGGGGTTCGCTGGGTGGCTTCCATCTCCTAGGGTAAGTTAGTACTCACTCACTAATTTGTCAACCGGCCCCACGGCCAAGCTCGTCAGTGGGTTCACTACCCCACCGGTCGAGCTCGAGACGCACGGCCTCGGTTACGCACGATGTCGTGTCGCCAACAGACCGTTCGTCGCCGAACAGCTCACTCAAGCTCAACGTCCGGACGGGTGCGGGAGACCCTGAAGCGGCATCGGGGACCGCGCTGTCCCAGTCGACCCGTCCCGCGACGACCAGCAGGGGGATCCTCAGACTCGCGGCGAGCCCTTCGACGCCTCCGACCACCTTTCCAGTCCACGAAGTCGCGTCCACTCGGCCCTCTCCGGTAACGAGGAGCTGCGCCCTCGAAGCCCTGGCGGCCAGACCTACCGCGTCCGACACGACCTCGAAGCCGGGCCTGATCGTCGCTCCGAGCACGGCTAGACCCCCGGCCAGCCCGCCGGCGGCACCGCTTCCGACAACCGTGTCCACGTTCATCCCGTACGCCTTTTCGTACTCCTCGACCAACTCGATCAGCCGGTCCGAGAGAAAGCGCACCTGGTCGGGGGTGGCGCCCTTCTGCGGTGCGTAGATGGCGGCGGCCTCGCTGAACTTGACCCTGGTGTCCGCGGCGACCACGACCTCGGCCCCCCCAAAACCGCCCGCCTCACTGAGCGCCTGGACCGCGCCGACCCCGCCGTCTGTCGTGGCCGATCCGCCAACCCCGACCAAGACTTGTCGAGCTCCATCGGAGATCGCACTGGTGATCAGTTCGCCGGTTCCCCGCGACGTCGCACGAACGGGATCGTTGCCGGCCGCGCCGCCGGCGAGGACCAGTCCCGACGCTTCCGCGGATTCGATCACTGCCAGCTCTCCGACGTGACGCCAATGCGCTTTCACGGTCGAGCCCAGGGGTCCCGTGACCTCTGCAGATCGGAGCTCGCCACCCAGCGTTTCGAGCACTGAAGCGAACCCTTCTCCGCCGTCTGACATCGGGCAGACGTCAGTCGACCACCCTGCGTCCGCTCCGGCCCGAGCAACCGCTCGAGCCACTTCGTGAGCGGAGCACGTGCCCTTGAAGGAGTCCGGGCACGCGACGAGCGCCGGCCGCGAATCGTTGATGGTCACGCAGTAATGATGGACGCGTCCCGCGGGTAGGGTCGCTTTATGAGCGGTACGGACCTGGTGGTGGTCTCGAACCGCGGACCGCTCTCCTTCACACTGGACGAGAGCGGTCAGCCGGTTTCGTCCGGCCCTTCAGGGGGCCTGGCCGCAGCCTTAGGACCCATGCTCAGGTCGTCGGGTGCAACATGGGTCGCAGCAGCGATGACCGAGGCTGATCGCAAAGCGACCGCAGACGGACTGATGACCGGCGACGGGTTCGGCATGGTGATGGTCGAGCCGGACACCGACGTCTACCGGATGGCCTACGACGTCGTGTCGAACGCGACATTGTGGTTCTTGCACCACCACCTGTTCGATCTCGCGCACCGACCGCGCATCGACGGCAGATGGTTCGAGGCGTGGAACGCCTACCGATCGCTCAACAGATCGTTCGCGACAAATGTCTGTGAGTGTGCGGCCGAAGGCGCGGTCGTCCTCGTCCAGGACTACCACCTCTCGCTCGTGCCCGGAATGCTCGCCACGCGACGTCCCGATCTTCGTGTCGTGCATTTCTCGCACACGCCGTTCGCGGATCCCGGAGTGCTGAGAGCCATGCCGACAATCCCGTGCCGGGAGCTTCTCGAGGGCATGGCGGGCGGGAAGGCGTGCGGGTTTCACACGAGGCGATGGGAAATCGCGTTCCGCGCCGCGTGCGAGGACGCGGGAGTCGACGCTCCGACCACGTTCGTGGCACCGCTCGGCCCCGACCCGGATCACATAAGAGCACGCGCTTCTTCTCGGGGTGCCGTCGCTGCTCGCGACCGGGTCGCAGCGCTGACACGGGGACGGCGCATGGTCCTGCGGGTCGACCGCATCGAACCTTCGAAGAACTTCCTCAGGGGCTTCTGGGCGTTCGAGGACTTGCTCCAGCGATACCCGGAGTACCGAGGGAACGTCGTGTTCGTGGCTCTCGCCTACACCTCGCGCCAGTCTCTTCCCGAATACCTGGCCTACGGGACCGAGGTCGAGCTCGCGGCGAAGAGGATCAACGACAAGTGGTCCGAAGGCGACTGGATCCCTGTCGTGCTCGACGTCGCAGACGATCCTGACCGCTCCTTCGCGGCCCTTACGTCATACGACGTGTTACTGGTCAACCCGGTGCGTGACGGTTTGAACCTCGTCGCCAAAGAAGGGCCTCTGGTGAACGCGAACGACGGGGCGCTCGTCCTGTCTCGCGAAGCCGGTGCGTTCGAGGAGCTTTGTGGGCCTGCGGTCGCGATAAACCCCTTCGACGTCGCCGGAACGGCGGACTCCATCGCTTCGTCACTGGCGATGTCACAAGACGAGCGCCATCGTCGCGACGCAGAGCTCAAACGCAGGGTGACTTCGCGCACCTCCCGGGACTGGATGGAGGACCAGCTCTCGGCTGCACGAGCCTGATCTCTCTGCCTGAGCCACGAGGCCGGAGCCAGTGCACGAGCGTGATCTCTCTGCCTGAGCCACGAGGCCGGAGCCTGAACCGCTGGCACGAGCCTGAGCCACGAGGCCCTAACCAGCACGAGCCCTGTCTGACGGCGCTCTAAGTTTTTTCCGCCGCAGCCGACACGAGCGCTTGGAAGAGCCTCTTCACCGACTGAGGATCGGCAACGACGAGGTCCGCCCGGGCTCGAAGCTCTGGGGGCGACTCCTCGTCTGCAACCGCGACACGAACGGCCCTCGTCCCTTTTGCCTCGAGCCGGTCCAGGGCGGCGAACGCGGCGAGATCGCCTACGTCGTCGCCAACGAAGCAAGCCGCACGGCAGGTCTCGGCGAGGTTCTCCACCACGGTTCCCTTGTCCACCTCGAGC
>DASPVS010000246.1:0-4010 GCA_035622235.1 Acidimicrobiales bacterium
CCCGAGCGACGTCGGCATCCCGAGCGACGTCGGCACCCCGACAGGCTCAGGAACAACGACCACCGCCAGTCCAGACAACATCCCCTACGCGACCGGCACCCCTCTGCCCTCTCACCGCACGGAAGACCGGCTCACAACGCGTGATCCCGTAAGTCACAACGCTGTCGAACGCGACACGCTTCGGAGCAGCGTCGCTAGCGGAAACACCTCGCCAACTAGCCCCGGTGGCTCATGACGCCTGAACGATCCGAGACACCACGATTCCGGTTCGGACCACTCGAGCGCCGCGGCCTAGTCGCCGGTTGGCGTGGCGGCCAAATCGCAGCCGTTGCCGTGGCGCTCGTCCTAGCCGTAGGACTTCTACGGGCCGCGCCGTCGTTGTTGGGAGCCCTTCTCGCCCTTGGAATCGTCGCGGCAGGCGCCGCAGCTGCCACCTGGCCGATTTCAGGGCGTACCTGCGAGGAGTGGGCTCCCGACGCCGTCCGACATGGCTTGCAAACCGCGAAAACCCGGCGTTCCTCGCTGCGGAATCCCTTCGCCACAATCAGGATTCTCGAAGTCGATCTCGAATCGGAACGGCCTCTTCCTCGTCCTTCTTGCCACAGCGCGAACCGTCGTTTCGAATTCGACGAATCGACGAGCGTTACGAACGGGGTCGGAGTCGTCGTTGACGACACTGCGCGTACATACGCAGCCGTCTTCACGGCCCGCGGAGTCGGTTTCGTACTCTTGGGAGAAGAGGAAAAGGCACGGCGGGTCGCTCGTTGGTCCGCAGTTCTAGCGTCGATCGCACGTGAGGGAAGTGTCGTGCATCGACTGCAATGGATCGAGCGAAGCCATCCCGACGAAGGATCCGAAGTCTTAAGACACTTCGAGACCCGGGCGGTGCTCGGCGATTCGACGGAGGCCGGCCGCTCCTACAGGGAGCTCTTGAAGCGAACGACGCCGGTTACTCATCGACACGAGGTCTTTCTGATCCTCTCGATCCAAGCTCGCGGTGCTGCGCGGGCAATCCGTGCGGCGGGAGGAGGCAACTCAGGCGCTTGCAAGGTTCTGCTCCGAGAAGCCGCGGCTCTTCGGCATCGGCTGGCCGACGCGGACATCGAAGCCGGCCCGCCACTTCGGAGCGACGAGCTTGCACGGACGATGCGGAGGGCGTACGAGGCGTCAGGGGAAACAGGATCCGACTTCTCCGAAAGCGCTGACAGGACGAATGCGAGCTCCGCATGGCCGTGGCCAATGGCAACGTCCGCCGAATGGTCCAGACTGCGCGCCGACGACACTTGGCACGCGACCTTCTGGGTCGCGGAATGGCCACGGACCGATGTCGGCCCGGATTTCCTCGGCCCGCTGCTCCTTGTTTCCGAAGTGCGAAGGACGGTCTCGGTGGTGATGGAGCCGGTCGGGCCTCTGGCCGCTGCGAGGCAGGTTGAACAGGCTCGAACCGCAGACATCGCCGACGCTGAGTTACGAAGGCGCGGAGGATTTCTCGCCACCGCCCGTCGCCGTCGCGAGGAGGAGGTGCTCTCCAACCGCGAGCTTGAACTGGCCGACGGACATGCGCAGTACCGCTTCACGGGTTATGTGACGATCAGCGCGTCGGATGGAGAGTCGCTGGAAGAGGCCTGTGGGCGCGTCGAGCAAGCCGCGTGCCAGGCAGGCCTCGAATTGCGTCGGTGCTACGGCGACCAGTTGCGAGCTTTCCTCTGCACGTTCCCGCTCGCGCGCGGCCTCGCCTGAAATCATCGTTCTCGGTATCGGTTGCGGGCTCGGGAGCACGATGGCACCGGCAGCTCATCTCGTGACTACGAGACATCTCGGGGCAGCGTACCCGTTTGCGTCGGAGCCCGGACTGGGGGGGAAGGGAATCGTGATCGGGCGCGATCTGCTCGGAGGCGCTTTCGTCCACGATCCGTTCGAGCTTTATCGAAGCGGGATCCTAACGAACCCGAACATGGTGGTTTTCGGACAGATAGGTCGTGGCAAGAGTGCGTTCGTAAAGACGTATCTTTGGCGGCAAGCGGTTTTCGGTCGCACGGCCTGGGTGGTGGATCCCAAGGGTGAGTACGGTGCCCTCGCAGCCGCCTGGGGTGTCGAGCCGGTTGCGCTCCGCCCCGGAGGACGGATCCGTCTGAATCCGCTGGACGCCCCGCCATCTTCCGAGGGCAACCGCGCCGGACCGGTCGTAGAGGAGACGATCCGTAGAAGATCGGAGCTGCTCGCGTCACTCGCCACGGCGAGCCTCGGCAGGGCGTTGTTGCCGAGCGAACGCACGGCGGTCGAGCTCGCTGTGGCACACGTATCGGAATCGGGCACGACTCCCACTCTTCCGCTCGTAGTCGACGCAATGCTCTCCCCGTCGACGATCGCGGCGCGCACGGTGCGCAGTGACCGCGCAGGCCTCGCTGCCGACGGTCGGCAGGTCGCGCTCGAGTTGCGACGTCTCGTAGCTGGAGACCTGCAGGGGATGTTCGATGGCCCTACTTCGCCGGGGATCGACTTGGGAGGGCCACTCGTCGTCCTTGATCTGTCCGCCGTGTATCACTCGGGAGCCCTCGGCGTGCTCATGACGTGCGCCGCCGCTTGGCTGCAAGCCGGGCTCTCGAGAAATGGGTTGAGGATCTCGAACGGCGGACCTGCCGGACCCCCCGAAGGCCCCGAAAAAAGGGCTGACGGCGTCATCGTCGTAGTCGACGAAGCGTGGGCGATCCTCGCGAACCTGGGTGTGGCGCGTTGGCTCCAGTCGTCGTGGAAATTGTCGAGAGCCTTCGGCGTCGCCAATGTCGCGGTGCTGCACCGGGTTTCGGACCTGGACAGCGCAGGACCCGCGGGATCCGAACAAGTTGGTCTGGCCCGAGGGCTTCTGGCGGACTCCGAGACCACAGTGGTCTACGCGCAGCCGACAAGCGAAGTGGAGCGAGCGCGGGAGTTGCTCGGACTGTCGACGACCGAGGCAGAGCTCGTCCCGAATCTCCACCGTGGCGTCGCTCTCTGGAAGGTCGGGACCCGCTCCTTCCTCGTCCAGCACTTGCTCGCGCCGGCCGAGACACGTTTGGTCGACACCGACGGACGGATGCGCACCGGTGCCGTACGGTGAACACCGAGCCTTTGCTCGTCGTGGGTGCCGTCGCTTTGATCGCGGGTTCGCTCGAAAGAACGGGTGTGAAAGGCGGAGCGGGGACAGGCCTGAGGGAGAAAGCGGGCGAGGGAGCCAGGTTCGGTTCCGGAAACCGTGGAGCTCGCGGCGGTTCCCGTTCTGCACGCTGGGCGGGTAGGCGAGATCTGAACAAACTCGCAGTCCGAGCACCCGAGAAGGGTCGTGTCATCGTCGGCAAAGCGGGCCGAAGTTTGATCGCTGCCGAAGCCGGTCAATCGGTGCTCGTCGTGGGCCCGACACAGAGCCGCAAGACGACAGGCTTCGCAATACCGGCGCTGTTGGAATGGCAAGGTCCAGTCGTCGCAGCTTCTGTGAAGTCCGACCTTCTCTCGCAGACCATCGAGTGGCGAGGTTCGCAAGGGCGAACTTGGATCTACGACCCGACGCGGTCGACGGGACGACGTTGCTCTTCGTGGTCCCCCATCGACGCCTCGAAGGATTGGGCTGGGTCGCGCCGCACGGCCGCGTCGTTGACCGAAGTAGCGCGCAGTTCCGCCGGGACGCTGACCGACGGCGACTTCTGGTACGCGACGGCTGCGAAGCTGCTCGCTCCGCTCTTGCTCGCGGCGAGCGTCAGTGGCGGTTCGATGTCGGATGTGGTCCGGTGGGTCGATCTTCAGGACGTCGAGGAAGTGGAATCCGCCCTGTCGAACGCTGGCGAGTGGGCAGCTCTCCAGGCTGCGCAGGCGACTTGGGCTCGCGACCCTCGTCAACGAAGTGCCGTCTACTCGACGGCCGAGACAGTCGTCGACCCGTTCGCTGATCCTTCGGTCGCCGCGACTTCGCGGAGGGACGCGAGCTCGATCGATCCGGTCTCGCTGCTCGGTGGTTCGAACACGCTTTACATCTGCTC
>DASPVS010000247.1:0-5759 GCA_035622235.1 Acidimicrobiales bacterium
TCGCCATTACATCGAACGACGGATGAAGGACGGACGGACCAAGAAGGAGGCGATCCGGTGCCTCAAGCGCTACGTGGCCCGGGAAGTGTTCGCCGCCCTCCCTCGCTCAGAACTGGGGCTTGACACTCCATAGGAGCATCGATCGGGGATGGTTTCAACCGTTCGATAGGGGCATCCAGATGAGTTGGTCAAGAAGAGGTTCGAGGCGCGAGTCTTTGGGGACCGTTGATGGACCGCTACGGCAGGAGGTACCGAAATGGCGCACGTCGAGTTGGCCGACCACCCTCGCAAGCTCGTGCCCCGTCTGGCAGCCATCTATGGGCAGCACCGGTTCGGGCGAAGTGTCGAGCCTGTCCAGGCAGCATCGCATCACTCTGGTGTGCTAGTAGCTGCCGGGCTAGTCGAGAGCGTGGCACAGGTGGGCTGGAAGAAGCTCGACTCACACCTGGCCTTGTTGGCAATCCAAGCAGCGGCTGGAGCAATCGGCTGTTCGTGGTGCACCGACTTCGGCTATTACGAGAACCTCCAACGCGGCCAAGACCCCGCGAAGGTTCGGGATGTCCCGGTCTGGCGGAGTAGCGAGGTGTACTCGGACAAGGAGAGGGCCGTTCTCGAGTACGCCGAAGCTGCGTCGTCGACGCCGGTGGAGGTGAGTGACGATCTCGTGGCCCGCCTCCGCGAACACCTCAACGACGCCGAGATCGTGGAGCTTGCCGCTTGGGTTGCATTGGAAAACTACCGCAGCCGATTCAATGCGGGCCTCGGGCTGAAGAGTCAAGGATTCTCCGACAACTGCCGCATACCGGTGTGACGACTTGAGCGCGCCCTACTGCGAGTGGGGGCCGCGGTTTGTTTCCGGCGGACCGCTCGCAACTGCCGGATACCGAATAGCAGAATGGCCTTCGAATATGGCTCCCTGAGCCGGCAGCGAGGGGGCACCCGGAATCCCCTTGATATGGGCACACACGTGCCGGCGCAGTTCGATTGGCGGCGGCGATGTCGACGGTAGCCGTTGGGTCAGTCAAGAAGTCCAGGACTATCGCGTGCGATTGACCTTTCGGTGGTCGCGACGAGGTTCAAGATTTCTCCCCGTTTGGCTGGAACGCCTTCTAGTCGTTCAGAAGTAAGTCCAGCCCTGTCGAGTTGGTCCTCCATCCAAGTGTTAACAGGGTCGGCCATACGATAACGACTGAGGTGGATTTCGGCGTAGCCGATGAGAATGGCAGCTTCCTTGGCATGTCCGGCTTGCGCGAAGGCAAGGGCGAGCAGACGAAGTGACCGCTCGGCAACGTGCTGGGCATTCAAGCGATCAGCGAGCTGCAAGGCGCGAGTGAGATAACCGACAGCATCGGATTCTCCGAGGCCCAGCAGTGTGAAACCAAACATCAGGCACATCCACATCTCGTTGGCACCGGGCGCCGCGAAAGCGTCGCGCCCTTCGTCGATGATCTGCTTGCTCGTGATGAAATCCGGCCTTTCGAGGCGATTGAGGCTATTGCTGGAGGCAGTGATGGCCGCAGCTCCGATGTTCATCGGGCTCCCGGAGCTCTTGGCGCGACGCAAAGCCTCTGAGATGGCTCTGTCACTCTCTTCGGGTCGGTCGAGCGATGCAAGTGCACCGGAGACGAATAGACGGGCGATCACTTGGGTTGCCCACTCATCCGTCCTGTCGGCCAGTTCGATGGCCCGTTCCCCCGCATCCAACGCGTCGGCGTACCGACCCGTCATGATGGCAACGCTGCCTAGGGATATCAAGGCCCACGGCGAGTGGTCGATCCCACACTCGTCGGCCACCACCTCGCTCTGATTGGCCCAGCGGATAGCGTCATCGAAGGCGCCGAAGCTCTGAACTGCCAAGTAAGCAAGCTCACCGAGTGCCGTCACAACCTCGTTGTCCTGAAGTTCCGACCGGTGCTCGATAATCTGCATACGCCAGTCGGCGCCCTCGACCGGTGCTGATTGGATGGCAAGGACTATCGACGTTCGACAGAACATCGCGAGGTCCGCCCAACGATCATGGTCGATGAGCCACGTAGCCGTAGCTCGCAGGTTGTCGAGTTCAGCCACTAGGGCAGCGTGGGCCTCGACGTAGCAGTCATCGAGGAGCTCGGGCCCGCGTCTCAGGACCAAGGCCAAGAAGAACTGAGCGTGTCGCCGCCTGAATGTCTCGGTTTCGCCTGCATCGGCCAGTTTGTCGGCCGCGTACTGGCGCAACGTCTCTAGGAGGCGGTAGCGGCCCTTCTCGGGGTCGAACTGGACCAGTGATCGGTCCACCAGGCTGAGTAAGCAGTCGACGACGTCGAACCGATCGTCCTCCGTTGATGCCACCTCCTCGGTCGCGCTCAGGTCGAAGGAGGCCGGGAAGACGGCCAAGCGGCGGAATACCGTTTGGTCGTCCACACTCAACAAGTCGTGGGACCACGACACCGTGGCGGATAAGGTCCGCTGACGCTCCTGGGCCCGCCTCGATCCTCCTCCCAGGAGCCGGAAGCGCTCGTCCAGGCGTCGGGAGATCTCCTCGGCAGACATCGACCGCAACCGCGCCGCGGCCAGTTCGATTGCCAGGGGGATGCCGTCCAGCCTCCGGCAGATCTCTGTCACTGGACCGACAGTGGTGTCGTCGAACACAAAGCGATCGGCCACAGCTTCGGCCCGCTCGACGAAGAGACGAACCGCAGGGGCAGCCCGGGCCTCCTCGATCGTGGCCTCTTCAGCCGAAACGCCAAGGGATTCGACCCGTCGCACCACTTCACCGTCCAGACCGAGGGGCTCGCGGCTAGTGGCGATCACATGGATCTCGTTGGCCGACTCCAGAACGCCGTCGACCAGATCGGCCACGTCGCCGATGACGTGTTCGCAGTTATCCAGAAGGAGCAACATCCGACGGTCCGACAGATAGGTGACGATGGCGGCGGCCGCAGTGACTGGCGCACGTATAGCGGCCGCCGTGACCACCGGGACCTCAGACCCGTCCGAGACTGGGGCCAGGTCGATGAGCCAACACCCGTCTGCGTAATCGGGCGCGACTGATGCGGCTACACCGAGAGCCAGCCGAGTCTTGCCGACCCCACCCACGCCAGTAAGGGTGACCAACCTTTCTTTCGCGGTGAGCGCCGCCAGAGTGGCCACTTCTTCGGACCGACCCAGAAGTTCGGTCCGGGTGGTGGGCAAGTTGGTAGGCACGGCGTCCACCGAGCGCAGGGGCGGAAAGACGTCGTCTCCGACCTGGAACACTTGCTCCGCTGCCGCTAGGTCGCGCAGTCGGTGTTCTCCGAGGCTGTGAAACGCCACCACGCCGGCCGCCAGATCTGTGGTCGATCGCGAGCACACGACTTGGCCACCGTGGGCCGTGGCCATCAGCCGGGCCGCCCGGTTGACAGTTGTTCCGAAGTAGTCGCCATCCCGCTCGGATGCTTCACCGCTATGAAGACCCATCCGCACCCGCAACCTTGCGAGCTCGGGCCATGTCTCGGCCATAAGCCCCTGCTGGGCCTCCACAGCAGTGGTCACGGCCTCACCGGCCCGGGCGAAGGCAGCAGCGAAGCCGTCGCCACCCGTCGAGAAGATATAGCCGCCGTGCCCGCCGATGGCCGAACGGAGAATGGAATCGTGCCGTTCCAGTGCCGCCCGCATCGCATCGGGGGCCGTCTCCCACAAGCTCGTCGAGCCTTCGATGTCGGTGAACAGGAACGTCACCGTTCCGGACGGCGGCTCAGTCCCCATGGACCAGAGTCTCGCATGGGCCAGATCGTCGTCGCCCGGGTATTGGCAGGTTGCAAGCTCTTAAACGCATCCCCAAGGGGTTCAGAGATCCCGGATACCGCTCGGACCGGAGGTACCCCCGATATGCCGCTCGGTGACAACTAGCAAGTTGCCAGCAAGCGAACGCCAATCGAAAACCGACCCGTTCCCGGCGATCAGGGATACCAGAACCCCGTTCGGTGTCGTCACATCTGGCTCAATCCACCTCGACACCTCGGGCCGAGAACGTCGGACGACAACGCCCCTAGGGCACCGGCCGGATGTTCTGATTGAGGTGAAACAAGTTGCCGGGGTCGTACTTGGCCTTCACTGCGGCCAAGCGTCCATAGTTGCCCTTGTAGTTGGCCTTGACCCGACCCTGGTCGTCTTCGTCCATGAAGTTGACATAGCCCCCTTCGATTGAATAGGGCCGAAGGGCTTCGAAGTAGGCACGGACCCAGGCGATGTTCTGTTCATTGTCTGCCGGGTTGTCCCACATGCCAGCGATGACTGGTGAAAAAGAGACATCGCGGTAGGCGAAGGCCGTTTCTTCCGCGCCGACACGCTGGACGGCACCGTTGATCGGATAGAGGTGCACGGCTGTCTGAATAGCGGGAACCTTGGCGCCATACTCGGCGTGGATCTTGGCTGCGCCATCGCTCAGCTCCCGGGCAAAGCTGGCCTTCCAATAGTGTTGGAGACCCTTAGGAAGTAGCTCGTCGAAGGCGACGTTGAGTGCGGGATAAGGCATGGGTCCGACGTGGGAGCCCACCGGTTCGACAGCGTCGAGGAATGGCTGGATCATCTTCTCGCCCTCTTCGATGGGACCGGTCCAGCACGTGACTGCCAAACAGACGTTCCTAAAGTGCCAGCTCTCGGGGAGGAACGGAAGGGGCGGCGCAAGGTGGAAGCCCAAGAATCCCCCCAGGTCCTCTGGTGCCTCGGCGATGTATTCCCGGTAGAACTTCACCAGGTCCTCGGCCCGGTCGACGGGGTAGACGATGGGGCCCCCGTAGATCTCGGCCACCGGATGGAGGCGATACTCGAAGGTCGTCACCACACCGAAGTTGCCGCCCCCGCCCCGCAGGGCCCAGAACAGATCGTCGTTTTCCTTCTCGCTGGCGATCACCACTGATCCGTCGGCTAACACGACCTCGGCCGAGACGAGGTTGTCACAAGACAAGCCGTAGCGCCGGGACAGATATCCGATGCCACCACCAAGGGTCAGGCCCGCGATGCCTGTTGAACCGATAATCCCACCCGTGGTGGCAAGACCATATTCGTAGGTGGCGTCGTTGAAAATCTTCCACGTGCAGCCTCCGCCGGCTTTGACCGTGCGGCGCTCGGGGTCGACGCTGATCTCCTGGAACGGGTTCAGGTCGAGCACGACCCCGCCGTCGTTGGTGCCAAAGCCCGGTGCGCTGTGGCCGCCTCCACGAATGGACAAGTCGAGTCCCTCGTCTCTCGCCACCTTCACTGCGGCAGCGACATCCGAGACGTTCGTGCATCGCACGACCGCACCGGGCCGCTTGTCGATCATGCCGTTGTAGACGGCGCGAGCCTCGTCGTAGCCCGGATCTTGCGCTCCGATCACCTCGCCTGTGACCGCAGCCTGCAGAGCGTTTAGCACCGACTGAGCCATCGCACTCTCTCCCTCAGCTTGCCGAATCCGACGCCGGTTCCACGGATCCTGGGTCAGACCAGAGCCTTCCCCAGAAAGATGGCCTCAACAAGGGTGAAATACGGCGCCTTGGCCCGCACGAACTTCCCAGCTTCGGGAATGTTCGCCGCTCGCAACTGCCGTTGCCGAGCGGGACTCCCATCGCAGTCTGTCCTCGTGCGGGAGTGTTGTTTGGCGTCGGAAGTGCCCCACCGATCCGGCAGCGAGGATTGACGTAGGCCGCTGACGGTCCACCATTCAGGACGGAGGACTGGTCAGCGTGTGGGTGGGTGCCCGAGCCAGGTCTGACTCCATCAATGCCGGCTGACGTCCTCTCGGACTGTCCTGAATTCGATAC
>DASPVS010000248.1:0-5620 GCA_035622235.1 Acidimicrobiales bacterium
TGGGACCGTCCATTTGTTCGGCCCGGCTGACGCGATCGCGATGTCGATCCGACAACGCGTTCGCGAGGAGGTCGGTCTGCCTGTTTCGGTCGGTGTGGCGCGCACCAAGCACCTGGCGAAGGTCGCTTCCCAAGTTGCCAAGCCCGATGGCATGGTGGTCGTGGAGCCCGACTGTGAGCATGCATTCCTCGATCCGCTCCCCGTCGAGCTGGTTTGGGGCGTAGGTCCTGCGACGCGGGCTCGCTTGTCCGAAGTGGGGATACGGACCATCGGTGAGCTGACGGATGCACCGCTGTCTCTGCTCGAGCACCGCCTCGGAGTAGGGACAGGACGCAAGCTGGCGTCGCTCGCCACCAATGTCGATCCTCGTCCTGTCGGATCGGGCCCTCGCCCCAAGTCTGTGGGTGCACAGGCGGCGTTGGGCAAACAGACGGCTACCCCTCGCCTTCTCCGGACAACGTTGGCCTATCTGGTCGACCGCGTGGCAGGGCGGCTCAGGTCATCGGACCGAGCCGCGTTGACTCTGACGGTGCGGGTGCGTTTCGAAGACCTTCACTCGATCACACGATCTGTGACATTTCCTTTTGCCACTTCATCGACCCTTACCCTTACAGAGTCTGCGACTCAAACCGCGGCGCGAGGGCTCGTCGATCACCTTGATCGACGCGTGATAACGCTCCTCGGGGTTTCGCTGTCGAACCTTGTCGAGGAGCCCAACCTTCAGCTGGAGCTTCCATTGGGACTGAGCGACGAGTTGTGCCGTCCGGGGACACAGACTGGCTCGTCGCGATGGGGAGTGGACAGGGCTATGGACGCCATCAGGTCTCGCTTTGGACGCAAGGCCCTCGCTTACGGGGCGATCGCTTTCTCAGACGTGGGTCGCGTTCCCGAAGCGTTCCGCGAGCTCGCCCAAAGGGACTGACAGCCCAAAGGACTGACAGCCCAAAGGGACTCACAGCCCAAAGGGACTGATGACCATGCGATCCGAAAAGTCCTGCAGAAGAAGGGTTCCGGCCACAAAAGTCCTGGACGAGGTCCGAGCAGCCCGTAATAGTTTCGTAACATTGCCCATACACTGATTAGGACGCCCTGAGGCGGTTCCCGCCACCGCTCGGGTGTCCAGGGGGAGTGTGGCTCAGGGATCGGGCCGCCGCCGATCCCTGAGCCTGCCCCCGCATCGATGCGGGGGACAAGACCTACGCTTGCGACCGAGACCCAGGGTTGCTCGGGCCTCAGCGGAGACGTGACAGCCGTGAGCGAAGACGACGCAGAATACGAGGGAACCGCCGGCCAGGTTCACGACCCCAATGGTCACGGTAGTTCCCCGAGATCTCTCGGGACTACGCGAACCGGCGTCACCAGGCGACAGGCGTTGGTCGACCAACAGCGACGACTGCTGGACAAAGGTACTCACGCCGTCGATCGAGTGAAGGCGAGCACCGCTGGAAGCGTGTGGACCCGGCTCAACGCTGTCGACTTCATGAACAGCTCGATGCAGTTCGCAGCTCTCGGCGTCCTTTGTCTCTTTCCGTTCTTGATCGTCGTCTCCGCGGGTACCGGGCACGACCTGCGAAAGACGGTGATTACACGGATGGGTCTCGATCAGCACGCGGCCAAAGACGTGAACACGCTTATCGCCCCCGGGAACCACGCCGTTACCAGTCTCAGCATCGTGGGTGGGGCCTTGATCCTCTTCGGGGCGATCGGCATCGCCTCAACACTTCAAGGCTGGTACCAACGGGTCTACGAGCAACCGCCTGCAAAGAAGTGGTCGAGGCAGCTCATGGACCGCCTTGCTTGGCTGGGCGGTTTCATCGTCTACTTGGCCTCTCAGGAGTTCGTCGCAACAAGGCTGTCGGACGTCGGGGCGAGGATTCCCACATTCGTCGTGACCTTCGTGATCGCCGTCATTTTCTACTGGTGGACTCTCCACGTCCTTCTTCTCGGGAGGGTGGCGTGGCGTGAGCTGTTTCCCGGCGGGCTCGCGACGGCTGTATGCGTCACAGGTCTAAGCGTTTTCTCGACGCTCCTCTTCTCCGGCCAGATCGTGTCTAGCGACAACGACTACGGACCGATTGGCGTGGTGATGATCCTGCTGTCGTATCTGGTCGGCGTCGGCGTCTGTTTTCACCTCGGCGCGGTGATAGGTCGTGCTTGGAACGAGCGAAAGCTCCAGGCAACTCCCGATATCGGGCCAACTCCCGATGTCGAAGAGTCTCACCTTGTTGTGGAAGGCCGGAAAGAGCAGGACGGCCGCCTTCAACTGGACTAGCCGGAGAGTCTGCGTCTGAGTACCTCGCGGGGCAGATTCGGTCTTCTAGTTCGATCCTGCAAGGAACAGATCCACATCACTCGCAAAGCCTGCGTGATGTTGAAACAGAAATCCATGCGCCGAATCGGGGTAGATCTCGATTCGTGCATCAGGAAGCAGACCCGCCAGCAGGTGCGAATACTTCGGCAAGATCATTGGGTCGCTGTCCCCATTGGCCACGAAAACAGGGTGGTCGATCGAACCGACCCGTTCGAGAAGAGAATGGTTGGGGATTCCCCAAGCGCACACTGCATCGTACTGGGCAAGGCGCGTTTGCCAGGTCGTTGGTTGATCTCGGCCTTCCTGCCTTGCAAAGGTGCGCTTCAGGGTTTGAGCTCCTGCCTCCTTGCTCTGGCTTGAACCCGTGAAGAAGACCTCGAGGTATCCCTGAGGGTTCGGCGCGGGCTGCCCTACAGCGCTTATTACGTCGCGAGCCCAACCATGCATGCCGGCGGCTCCTTTTGGAGCTGACGAGGCGAGGACCACCTTTCGTACCGCATCGGGTCTCGTAAGCACCACCTCCTGTGCCACGAAACTACCGATCGAGAACCCGAGAAGATCGACTTGGTCGAGACCCAAAGCGTCGAAGAACACGAGAGCGTCTGCGGCCATCTCTTCGATCGTATGAGGTGTGGTGCCGGTCGTCGCGCCAACACCTGAATTGTCGAAGGTGATGACTCTTCGTCTCGCGGAGAGGTCGTCGATCAGCGCTGGGTCCCAGCTATCGAGGTTGCCTCTGAAATGTTGAAACAGGACCACAGGGACAGCGCTCTCGCCCGCCTCGCGATAGGCGTAGTCGATATCGTTCGAACCTTTCACGCTCTTCGTAGGCGTGTCTAAATAAGGAACAGCCAAAAATGTCTCCCTCCATCGACCTGCTAAAGGACTGCTCGGATATTCCTCGGGGGCACCAAAGAACTGTCGAACGAACCGTCAGTCCTCCCAGGTTCTGCCTGGGAGCCGTGTCCTTATTTCCTGGAGCAGCCAACTGTTGCCGTCCGGATCGCTGAAGGACGCATAGGTCTTGTAGGAAGCACGTTGCGGGTCCGGGCCCGGAACGCGGCCCCCGTCGAGGTGGAATACTTCGCTCACGTCGACGCCGCGCCTTGTGAGGTCCTCCCGTGCTGCATCGATGTCGCTCACGACCAGTTCCAAACGCTGAGCAGAGCCGGGCTCTGCCGTCGTAAGACCCTTGCCGAATGAGATCGAGCAGTTGGAGTGGTAAGGCGTCAACTGGACCACCCGAAAGTTGTCGCCGGCGACGATGTCCGCGTCGGTCCGCCATCCGAGGCTCTCGTAAAAGCGCTTTGCACGGTCCACGTCGGACACAGGAAGCGTGACGACCTCGAGCGTCATCTGGACGGTTGCCTTCTGAGGGGCATCCCTCGCCGTTTCGGTGCTCGTCATCTTGGCCTCCTTCGGTCGACTGGTAACCCAATCAAAGTCTCCCGTCCTCGGCTCGTAGATGACGCCAGTAGAAGTCCCTAGTCGCACGGTAGGAGGGAACCGACGGAATCGGAGGTTGATTACGCTCCCTCGGAGCAAGCCCCATCACCGAGCGCGGAGGCTACGACCCGTGGAAGAAGGACGCCCGATCTCTTACGAAGCACTGGCAGTCGGCACGCCGGTCGTCAGTTCGAGTGGGACGGAGTTTGGAACCGTCCACCATGTCTTGCAGATTCCAGAGCTGGACGTCTTCGACGGGATATCGGTGAAAACCCGTCACGGGCTTCGATTCGTCGACCGTGATCAGATCTCTGAGATCACGACGACGGTCGTGAGATGCTCGATCGGCGACGACGAGATCGGTTCATTGCCGGCTCCCATAGGTCCACCCGTCGTGGAGGTGGACGTTGCTCATGACGAGGGTCCTTCGCTCACGGCTCGCATCGGTCGTCTTTTCGGCCGGCCCCGATGGAAGAACATCGATGAGTAGCGGACGGGACGCCACACAGCGGCACGCAAGCGAGACATAGTTGTCGAGTGGACTTCGATACCGTGTTACAGGCCCTCGTCCTCGAGCCTCATCCCGAGGGAGGCCACTACCGCGAGACCTGGGCCGACAAGTCCTGCAGCGCTATCTACTTCCTTCTCAGAGAAGGCGAGCGCTCGGCATGGCACCGTGTACGTGATCGGGTCGAGATCTGGCACTTCTACGCTGGTGCGCCACTTCGGCTCGAAATCGACCGCGAGGGCCCTGGCACTGCGAAGGCGAAGCGGATCGAGCTCGGCGTCGATCTCTGCGCCGGACAGCGTCCTCAGGCGGTAGTTCCTGCGGGTGCGTGGCAGTCGGCTCGAACGCTCGGTGCCTGGACCTTGGTCGGCTGCACGGTAGCGCCTCCTTTCACCTTCGAGAGCTTCGATCTCGCATCACAGTGAACCTGCCAGTCGAAATGCATTCGCCGGTTCAAAGAACCGAGGGGATCACGGCACACACCCGCCAGCCGCGGTCGGCGGTCGCGCGATCGGGCTGGCGAGATCTCACTCGCCGACCGTGGCACTGCTCGGCATCCGGATGCCGAACATGAACGGCCTCGTCGCTGCACGCGAAATTCTTGAGAAATGCCCAGACACGCGAGTGCTGATCCTCACCGCCTTCAACGCCGACGAGTATGTCTTCGAGGCCCTCGTTCCTACGAGATCAACGATGAGCGTCAGGCTTCACGCACACAAACATCGTTTGCCGCTCACCGAGGCCATGACGGACCGTCGCTCGGATTGCAGTGGGATCGCAGTCGCACAGCACCAGCAGGGACACTGGAGTATGAAGTAGGACGTCATGCCCATTCCATTGCCAGACGGAGAACCACCCAGACCTCCAGGCACTCCCGCTGACGTCGAAATCACATGGCAATCGCCTAAGCCCGTGACCGATCCGACGCTCGGGATAGACGTCGATGTGATTCGCCGGCCAACGACGGCCGCACACCGGCTCGTCACCCTCGGCGATTCTCTCACTCAAGGGTTTCAGAGCCTTGCGATTTTGAAAACACACCTTTCCTGGCCCGCGCTCGTCGCGGACGCGCTCGGTCTGTCAGGTTCCGACTTTCGAGTGCCTACTTACGATGGCTTCGGAGGACTTCCGCTCAACCTGGAGGTGTGCGCGCGGGGCATCCAACGCCAGGTCCGAAGATTTGGACCCGCTGGCCGGATCGTCGCAGTTCTCTGGCTGTGGGCACACCTTCGAGCCGCCAAGAGATGGTGGTCAGGTCGCGCCGACAGAAAGTGGAGTCCGCCGCCTGGCCTCAATCACAACCTCGCCGTCTACAGCTATGACCTCGAAGCCGCCTGCACACGCACACTCAGCGA
>DASPVS010000249.1:0-3616 GCA_035622235.1 Acidimicrobiales bacterium
ACAATGCGGCTACGAACCCGTACTTCGGTCCGCTCATGGGCCTCGACACTCCCCGAGCGTTGAAGACGGTCGAGGTCAATCAGCTTTCGGTTCTCAGTTGGACGCGCGTCGCGTGGCGTCTCGCGATGGAGACGAATGGCGGATCGGTCCTCAACGTCGCATCCATAGGCGCGATGTCGGCTGAAGCGGGAATCGGTTGGTACAACGTGACCAAGGCCGCAGTCGTGCACTTGACGCGACAGCTCGCGTACGAGCTCGGTCCACGTGTGCGTGTCAACGCGATTGCGCCGGGACTGGTGCGGACGCACTTTGCGAAGGCACTTTGGGAGAAACGTGAGGAGGCTATAGCGGCGCACCTGCCGCTTCGCAGGATCGGTGAGCCAGACGACGTCGCGACTGCCGCGCTGTTCTTGTTGTCCGACGCCGCTTCGTGGATCACGGGCTCCACCCTCGTGGTTGACGGCGGCGCGCTCTCGAGCCCTTCGGGAGGGGTCTGAGCGGATCCTCGCGTGGCAGGCTAAGACGATGCCTTCGCTCGCCGTGGACCTCGAATTTCGTGGCTTGGTGCACCAGATCACCGACCCCGGCCTCCTGCCCAAGCTCGACGCGGGTGGGATGACCGTCTACGCGGGCTTCGATCCGACTGCCGACAGCCTGCACGTAGGCAGCTTGTTGCAGCTGTGCACGCTCCGACGTTTGCAACGCGCAGGTCACCGGCCCATCGCCCTCGCCGGCGGCGCGACCGGTGTGGTGGGCGACCCAGGCGGAAAGACCGAGGAGCGGCCTTTTCTGTCCGACGAGCAGCTCCGTGCGAATCTCGAAGGAATTCGGCCGCAGCTCGAGCGATTTCTGGACTTCTCGGCCGATGCGGGCTCTTCGAGAGCGATCCTCGTGGACAACGCCGACTGGTTTCGTGAGATGCGCTTGTTGTCCTTTATGCGTGAGGTCGGAAAGCACATAACCGTGAACCAGATGATCGCCAAGGAATCGGTGCGCAGCCGCATCGACCGTCCAGACCACGGAATCTCCTTCACGGAGTTCAGCTACATGCTCCTTCAGGGATACGACTTCATGCATCTCTTCGATCTCTATGGCTGCACACTGCAGATTGGCGGAAGCGACCAATGGGGGAACATAACCGTCGGCACCGAGCTCATCCGAAAGGTGCGAGGCGAAGAAGTCTTCGGACTCACCACCCCACTCGTGTTGAAGGCAGACGGGACGAAGTTCGGTAAGACCGAATCCGGAAACGTGTGGCTGGATGCGCGCCGTACGAGCCCCTATCAGCTGTATCAGTTCCTACTACGGTCAGACGACGCCGTGGTCGGCTCCTACTTGCGCTACCTCACCTTCCTCGATCACCCCACCATCCTGGAACTCGACGAACAGACGAAGACGCACCCCGAGGCGCGCTCCGCCCAGACCGCGCTTGCGCGGGAGGTCTGCACGATCGTGCACGGCGAGGCGCAGACCGCGAAAGCCGAGCGGGCAGCGGGAGCGCTGTTCTCCGAGAAGATCTCCTCGCTGGACGAAGCCACCTTCCTGGAGGTCTGCGCCGACGCGCCGTCGATCGACGTCGCGCGGAACGAGTTCGACACCTCGGGTCTGAGCCTCGTCGATGCCCTGGTGCGGACCGGACTGGCTCGCTCCAAGAGCCAGGCCCGAACGACGATCGGTCAAGGTGGCGCTTACGTCAACAACCGACGTGTCGGCGATCCGGACGCGCGCCTCGGGTCTGACGACCTCATCTACGACCGCTACGTCGTACTTCGGAGGGGACGCCGGGACTACCATCTTCTCCGCTTTGTCTAGGTCTACTGTCTTGTCCGGGTCCTTTGGCGCGCCTCTACGTCGGACTGCGCCCGTTCGAGAGCTCGCACGATGACGCTCCTCGTCGTTATCGGGGCTCTTCTCATCGCGGCGATCCTCGTGACGGTTGGGGTCAGCTTGTTTCTCCGACGCCCGAACAGCGACCTCACGAGCGACGCTCGAGACGAGATACAACACGAACCGCGGAGGCCCACTCGATCGTGACCGACCCGGTCCAATTCTCAGTCAGCATGGACGAGACCGTTCTGGACCTCCCCGCCGACGCCGCTCGGCGACGGCTCGACGAGGCTCTCGCTGCTCCACCCGAGCACAGACGAGACGCGGTCGCAGACGTGGTGCGTTCCTTCCCGGCCTGGTCTGAGGCCTGGGCAGAGCTTGGCGATCTCGCACGCGACGACGTCGAGGCGTATGCGTGCTTCCGGGTCGGTTACCACAGGGGGCTCGACGCGCTCAGAAGGTCGGGGTGGCGTGGTAGCGGATACGTACGTTTCGAGCATCCCGGGAACCGGGGGTTCCTTCGCTGTGTCAGCGGGCTCCGATCTGCTGCTGCCGCGATCGGGGAAGTCGACGAAGAGGAGCGCTGCGCGACCTTTCTGAGACAGCTTGATCCTTCGTGGGCATCGCGCAGTGGCGACCACCCTCGATGAGGGGGGGCGTACCGGCGGTCCTCGCGATGCTCGCAGGGACGGTTCTGGTCGGGTCGAGCGTCGCGGGATGCTCGGGGCCCGATCAACACGGCAGCGCGCAACAACGCGTCGACGCTTGGGTTTCGAGCTCCGACGTGGGTGAGACAATCGGCACGCTGCAAGGGGACGACTCCGCCATAACAAAAGGGGTCGCGGTACACCTCACGCCGAACGCTCTTCACGCCGTTTGCGCAGGTCTCGAAACCGATGCGAGCGACGCCGATGGCAACTTGCCCGCTCCGGATTCCCAGATAACCGACGACCTCAGTTCCGCGTATCACGACGAAGTCGCTGCGGCCGGCGACTGCTTCACCGGTGCATCGGGGAACGCAGCATTGCTCGACCGATCCTCGGTGGAAAGGGGTCATGCGCTAGCCCTCATGTCGGCGGCTTTCGCCCGGATAATCCAGGTCACCGGTATGGTTCCATCGACCACCACCACGACGAGCGCAGGCGGAGAGTCCGACGCGTTCTGAGCGGGGTGAAGGCCAGGCGACCCGCCGATGCCTCTAGCGAGGTGGGGTCTCGCGGTGGTGATACTGAGGAGCATCCACTGGACCGAGGCGTCGGACTTGCCATGACCGAACCGAATCAAATCCCGTCCGAAAGGGTCGCCGATGACTACGACCGGCTCCGAAGACGAGTGCTCTGGAAGCTCCCGACAGGGCTTTACGCGGTGGGGAGCAGATCCGGCGGAAGGGTGAACCTCATGACCGCGAGCTGGGTCTGTCAGATGGCCACACAACCCAAACTGGTCGGAGTAGGTGTCGAGGCCTCAGCTCTTACGTGTCGTCTGATCGACGACGGAGGCGTCTTCGCTGTCAGCGTCTTCAAACGGGGCGACCGCGCTCTTGTGCGCCGATTCGTGAAACCTGTCGAGGATCGCGAGGTCTCACTGGACGAGGACGGTAGGGGAACCATTCGGGAGGTGGCGGTTGCCTCTGCGTCGACAGGGGCACCGATACTGGTCGCTGCCGTCGCATTTCTGGACTGCGAGAGGCGACATTCCTATCCGATGGGAAGCCACACATGGTTTGTGGGAGAAGTAGTCGACTGCGGCTTCGGCCCTGACGGCGAAGACGAGGATGTCCTGCGTATGG
>DASPVS010000250.1:0-5097 GCA_035622235.1 Acidimicrobiales bacterium
TTGGTTCGGCTGCTCTTCGCTCATGACATCTCCTCGTTGTTCTCGACGACCAGGCCTGCCAAACGTTTCCCCTTGCTCGTTGCCACCGCATGACCCACGGTTAATTCGCCCACTCGGAGCAACAAGGGAAGCCCCGGCTCACGGTGCAAACCGATGACGTCACCGGGTGCAAGACTCAATAATTCGTCTGGTGACAACACGACGTCGGGGAAGGACATGCTCACTTCGACAGGAACTTCGTGCAGCTTCAGTCGAAGGTCGCTCTGGACCGAATCCGGCTCGACGCCCGTCTCCACGCGGTCGATGCGCTCGAGCACGTCGAGGATCGGAAGAAGAACGGTGAGCGGGATGCAAAGACTGGTCTTGAACGACCCGACGTCACCGATGTCGACACGGAGCTCTGCGAGCAAACAGATCTCGGTCGGTTTGGAGGCCTGAAGAAACAGGCTGCTCGTAACCGACGTGATCGCTCCGAGCCCGAGTGTCACGACAGGTGCGAACGCAGGCGGGAGCTCGAGCAATGCGTGCTCCGCCACTTCGCCCACGAGTCGTTGCTCGATCTCGGTCATCGACCTTTCCGGCTGCTGACCCGCTCCACTCCCGCCGAGACGGATCTCGACAAGAGTCATCGAGAAAGCCAGCGGGAAGTGCAAGATGATCCGTCCCCCATACGGAGTCACCGTCGCGCTCGTGAGAAGCGTCGGTTCCGGAAGCGCGTTCACGTAGTGCTCCCACCGCTCCTGCTCGAGGTCGCCGATCTCGACACGCACAGGTATGCGCAACGTGCTCGTGAGCGAACCGGCGATCCGGTGCGCCATCACCTCGAGGATCGGAGAGAGACGTCGCAGGCGGCCGCGTTCGAGCGCCTCCTGGCGCTGGAAGTCGTACGGCCTGACTTCGCGGCCGTCGGTCTCCTCCGCGGCCTGCTCATCGGTGGGAGCGACTGAGGTCATCTGTTACATCGACTCCACTGACTGCAGCGCAGCGGAGGTCGTCGAGACAACCTTGGTATTGGCCGTGTACGCCTCTTGGGCGACGATCAGGTCGGTCAGCTGACTAGCTAGGTCCACGTTGGACGTCTCGAGACTTCCGCCGACGAGGGTCCCCCGCCCGCCGGTCCCGGGGGCACCTATCTGCGGCTGCCCGGAGTTCGGAGTGGCGGCGTACATCATGTTGCCTTGATCCGCGAGCCCTCCCGGGTTTGCGAAAGTGGCCAGAGCGAGCTGCGCGATCGATTCGGTTTTCCCGTTCGAGAACGCACCGGTGATCACACCGTCGGGGCCGATGCTGAAACTCTCGAGAGTTCCCGTCGCATTCCCGTCCTGGTTGAGCAAACCGAAGGTCTGCTCTCCCGCAAACTGCGTGACGTCCCCGAGACTTCCCGGCGCCGGGAAGTCGATCGACCAGTTGTCTCCGGCCGGGAACGAATAGTTCGGCGGCATCGTCGACACGGCCAGCGAGAACGACCCGTCGCTGTTCGGAGTGACTCCCGATATCCCGGAGATCTGCCCAGTGGTCGGATCGAAGGTGACAACCGGCGGAGCGGTCGTGGAAAAAAGATTTGTCTGTCCGGTGCCGTCCGGCACTGTCCCTTGAACGGTCCATTGGTTGGCGGTTCCGGTGACACCCGTGAGGGTCAAGGTCACGGGGACGACGTTGCCCAACGAGTCGTACGCGTTGATGGTCGTGGTAACCACCGGAGGGGTCCCGGTTCCGTTCCACGCCGGAAGATTTCCACCGACGTCTAACTGGGTGGTCGCCTGGGCGCTTATGACGTCGTTCGAGGGAATCGTGATGGGCGTGGTCGGCGCGTTCGTGTCGATCGCGCCCTGGGCGTTGGCCTGCCAGCCCTCGATGAGACCTCCCGTCGGGGTTGCGAGGTCGCCGTCCGCGTCGATGGTCAGGTGACCGGCCCGCGTGAAGAGCAGCTGGCCTTGCTGTTGGGCGACGAAAAAGCCCGACCCTTGGATGGCAACGTCGGTCGGTTGATCCGTCTGCTCGAGCAGACCCTGGGACTGCTCGTTGGTCACCGCACCTATGCGCACTCCGGATCCGATCGCTATCGGGTCGACACCCGCGCCGCCTGCAGATGGTGCGCTCGCGCCTTCGATCTGTTCCGCCAACAGGTCCGTGAACACGGCGTCCTCGGCCTTGTAACCGATTGTGTTCGCGTTCGCGATGTTGTTGCCGATCACGTCGAGGTAGGTCTGATTGGCCTCGATCCCCGACACTGCTGCAATCAATGACTGTTCCATAGTGGGTCCTTTCCTCCTCTGATCTTCTGGTCCTCAGCCGCTCGCGGTGGAGGGGCCTTGGCCAACTTGCGTGATTCCCGTCAAGGGCACGATCTGGTTCCCCACCGTCAGTGTCGGCGGGCCGTTGTCACTCAAGAGGACGCCGCTCACGACGCCAGACACGATCGAGCCGTCGGTGGCGTTGCCGGTCACCGTCTGCCCGATCATGCTGTCGGCCGCGACCACCTGCTCCTCCGACGCGAGACTGGTCTGGGACTGGACGGCGGTGAGCTGTGCGATCTCGGTCATAAAGGCCGTGGGATCCGTCGGGTTGTCCGGGTCCTGGTTCTGAAGTTGAGCGACGAGCAACTGCAGAAAAGTCTGGGAGTTGTCGAGCTGGTTCAGTCCGGAGTTGGACGACGCCACGGCTGCGGCTGAGTTGTCTGCCTGACCGATCGGCATGATGGTCATCGTCTGTCTCCCTCCTCTGTTCCTTGTTCCTGTCGATGATCTGTCTTTAGAGTCGATGATCTGTCTTTAGAGATGAAGGTCCACGAGCGTCCCGCCGCCGGTCGGAGTTGAGGTCGAGGCGCTGGCCGACATAACGCGTGGAGGCTGGATCTTCTGGTCCGAAGCCCCGGCCGCGCTGTCTTCGCGAGTCGTGTTCGCGGGCGCGTGGCCGTCGCGCTCTCCCCTCCCGTCACCAGTCAGGTAAACGGTCGCTTGTTGTCCCGTGTGGTCGGCAAGCTGCTGCCTCAGATCGCCCAGTCCTTGCTGCAACGCGTCGTGACCCAACTGGCTGTCGGCAGTCAGGCGCACGACCAGCTCGTCGGGACTGACGACAACGGTCGCCTTGACCGTTCCCAAACCTTCTGGCTGCATCGCGAGCGTGATCTCGTGCACTCCGTCCGCAGCGCTCTTCAACGGGGACAGGGCTGTGACGAGTTGTTCGTTCGGGTTAGGGATCTGAGGCTCTGACAGATCACCGGAGAGAAGTCCCGTTCCTGCGGGATCAGGCATTGTCGCAAGCGAGTCGAGGGAAGCCGAGCTCGCTCCGACTGGCGTTGCGTTCGTTGCCGGGCCTGAGACTTGAACCGAGCCCTGCGTCGGGGACGACGTGTTCTGTGACCCTGCGGACTGCTGTGAAAGTCCGGACTGCGACAGCGCCGTGCCGCTTCCTTCGTGGACGACAGCGAGGTTCTCGCTTGACTGAAGAGTTTGCTGTGGCCTCGACGCTTGTGAGTCCGAAGGCTGAACGAGCCAGCGCAAGCCTGTGGCGGGTGACTGTGATCCCGACCCAGAAGATCCTGAGCCAGGCGATCCTGAGCCAGGCGATCCTGAACCAGGCGATCCTGAACCTGACGATCCTGCGCCAGCCGATCCTGTGTTTGCCGTGCCGGTCCCGGCTCCGGCAATTTCCCGTTCTGTACCAATTAGTTCCCCGGCTGTACCAATTAATTGTGCTGACTGGGTTGACTTGCCACCGACAAGCGACGCTGCGGCGTCGGTCCGTGCGCCAACTGACGCAGACAACGTTCCTGTCGACCCGCTCGTCGGATCGGATGCCGCTGTTTCGCCCGCAATCGAAGCCGACTGAGAACCCTCGGTCGACGAGGTTGGCCCGGCGCTTGACTCCGGAGAAGTGAAAGTTTCGGAAGCCAAAGCAGAGGCTGAATCTGCAACGGACGTCGCTGAGCCTGAACCAGCCGTTGTTGAACCAGCCGTTGTTGAACCAGCCGCTGTTGCACCTGCCGCTGGAGGAGCAGCCGTTGGAGGAGCGGGCGTCAGAGAGCTCGCTGGAGTCGCGGAGGTCGCAGTGGTCTCGGGCGTATCTGAAGTCGCCAGAGCCGTCGGAGAGCTGACGGTCGGAGCACTTCCAGGTGTTCGTTCGTCGGTCGTTCCGGCAAGTGCGCGACGGCGCCCCGCGCACCCAGTTCGATCGTGATGGGAAACGCGACCGTCTTTCGTTACGTCTGCTCCGTCGGGAATGTCTTTCGCGCTCGGAGCGCGACCAGGGTTCCAACTCGAAAGTCCGCTGGGCGTCCCGGGCGTCGCAGCCGCGTTGGAGCTCGTGGCTTCGCCCGTACCAGATGTCGCGCTATCTCCGGCCGTCGATAACACGTCGTCGAAGGGACTCTCAGAGTCGGCAGCGTCAGTGGATCGCGACGAAGACGCCGCAACCCCCGTCGAGCAGAGCACGTTGCCGATGCAGTTCTCTATCGAGTTGTCGACCGCGCTCATCCGGTAGCTCCGAGCATGCTCATGATGTCTTGGACGTACGCCTGCGTCTCTGAGTACGGAGGTACCCCGCCGTACTCGCTCACCGCACCGGGCCCGGCGTTATACGCGGCCAATGCCAGAGGCACCGACCCGCCGTATTGCTGGAGGTACCCGGACAAGAGCTGCGCGGCACCGTCGATCGCCTGGGACGGATCCATCGGGTCGATGCCCAGACCAGCGGCCGTTCCAGGCATTATCTGCATGAGACCCTCGGCGCCAGCCGAGCTAACAGCTCCCGGATCGAATCCGGACTCTTGTTTCGCTACGGCCGCGAGAAGGGACGGCGGCACGCCGTATTGCTGGCCGGCAGCGGCGAACGCACCGACCAGACCGTCGGGTACCCCGAGACTGGCGGGAATCGAGCCGTACGCACCAGCGCCATCGGTCGCATCGATCGTCCCCGAACCCACGCCACCCGACGTGAACTCCGACTCCGACGGAAGGATCCGGCGGATCTCTACCGGCGTGCCCCAAACTTGTTCCACCTGGACCGACGATCCGGTGTGGGGGGCGTCGATCATCATCCCGCCACCGACATAGATGGCTACGTGTCCGGGACCGCCGGGACCAGGCTCGAAGAACA
>DASPVS010000251.1:0-7252 GCA_035622235.1 Acidimicrobiales bacterium
TCTGTCAGGATGTCGCCGAACAGATTGTCGGTGACGATCACGTCGTAACGGGTCGGCTGTTCGACCATGTAGATGCAAGCCGCATCCACGTGGTTGTAGTCGCGCTCGACGGTCGGGAACTGATCTCCCAGCTCAGAAAACGTGCGTGCCCAGAGGTCACCCGCGTAGGTGAGCACGTTGGTCTTGTGCACGAGGGTGAGCTTGCGGCGAGGCCTCTGCGACGCGAGCTCGAAAGCGAAGCGCGCGCAGCGCTCCACTCCCATTCGAGTGTTCACCGAGCCCTGGGTCGCGACTTCGTGGGGGGTGCCTTTGCGGAGAACACCACCTTCGCCCGCGTACGAACCTTCCGTGTTCTCCCTGACAACAACGAAGTCGCAATCGGGCGACAGGGCTCCCGCCGAACCGACGAACGGTCTGAGATTCACGTAGAGATCGAGCTCGAACCGCAGTCGCAAGAGGAGCCCGCGTTCCAATAGGCCGGGTGGTACGTCACCAGACCCGACAGGCGGACCGACAGCTCCGAGGAGGATCGCTTCGAACTGGGAAAGCTCGTCGAGCGTCTCGTCGCTCAGCACCTCCCCAGTCCGCAGGTAGTGGGCGGCACCGAGCTCGACTTCGGTGGTATCGAGCTGCACGCCTGCGGCCGCGACGACCTTCAGGGCCTCCGAGATGACCTCGGGCCCGATCCCGTCACCCCCGATCACGGCGACTCGGTGTCTGTTGCCGGTACTCACGTCTGCTCCTGCCTGTTCGTTCCTGTTAGTTCCTTTGTCCGTCTTAGTTCCCTCGAAGTTCGAGCTCTTTGCCGTCATCGCCAGTGAAGCCTTCCCGAAATTGAAAAACCGCCCACTCGAGTGGACGGTCGGTCAGGCACGCACCAAGCGGCGCGCGCCTACACGATGACGATTACGAAGCTGGCAACGAGGGTTCTCATCGAACAACCAGTTTCCCCTGCCCGGAGGCTTCTCGTCAACCCCATCGCATCGGCGCCATGGGCCTTTCCGGCCCGTGGCTCCTCCGACGTGCAGCGCTCGGGCCGAGCAACGCCACGACGGCTCGGCGCCAGAGCCTTCCGAGGCAGCAGATAGCCTTTTGGGGCGTGACCGACGAGCCGATCCACCTCACGCGGGCGACCCACGAGCGTCTCGAAGCCGAACTCGACGATCTCACGACGCGTGGCCGGGTCGAGGTGGCGCGGGCGATCGAGGCAGCCCGCGCACTCGGTGACCTTTCGGAGAACGGCGACTATCACGCAGCCAAGGATGCGCAAGGAAAGATGGAGGCCCGAATCCGTCAACTGCAAAAAACGCTCGGAGAAGCCCAGATCGTCGACTCTGACGTAGGCCGTTCTTCGATCGTCGCCCCGGGAACGGTCGTCACCATCCGCTACGACGGTGACGATGATGTCGAACGCTTCCTCGTGGGGTCGATCGAGGAAAGGCACGAGGAACACAACGTGGTTTCGCCCGGTTCTCCGCTCGGGCAGGCGCTTCTCGGCAAATCGGCGGGCGACGTGGTCGAGTACGAAGCCCCCGGTGGTTCGCTCAGGGTGCACATCGTCGAGATAGGCGGCTGAAGTGGTCGGGCCCAAGACCCCCGGTGATCCCAAGACCCCCGGTGATCCGAGGACACTCAGCGAAAAGGTCTGGGACAGCCACGTCGTACGAAGCGCACAGGGCGAGCCCGATTTGCTCTTCATCGACCTCCATCTCGTCCACGAGGTGACCTCTCCGCAGGCCTTCGACGGCCTGCGCATGAGCGGTCGCGGTGTACGGCACCCCGAGTTGACCGTGGCGACCGCTGACCACAACGTGCCGACGACCGACATCGACCGCCCGGTCGCCGATCCCGTCTCGGCGCGCCAACTCGAAGTCCTCGCTGCGAACTGCGCCGAATTCGGCATCACATGCTTCCCGATGGGTCATGCGGATCAAGGGATCGTCCACGTGATCGGGCCGGAGCTCGGCTTGACGCTGCCCGGGATGACGATCGTCTGCGGCGACAGTCACACGTCCACCCACGGTGCCTTCGGTGCCCTCGCTTTCGGTATCGGAACTTCAGAGGTCGAGCACGTCCTCGCCACACAGACGCTTCCTCAACAACGCCCCGCCACCATGGTCGTGGAGATCGACGGCGCTCTTCCGGCTGGCGTCACCGCAAAGGACGCCATACTCGCCGTGATCGGAACCATCGGCACCGGTGGCGGGATTGGACATGTCATCGAATATCGAGGGTCGGTCATTAGAAACCTCTCCATGGAAGGACGGATGACCGTTTGCAACATGTCCATCGAAGCCGGCGCAAGGGCGGGCCTGATAGCTCCTGACGAGACGACCTTCGAATACCTGGAGGGGCGCCCGTACGCGCCGCGTGGAAAGAGCTTCGACGAAGCGGTCGCGCAGTGGCGCAGGCTGGCGTCTGATGACGGCGCACACTTCGATCGCGCGGTGACCATCGATGCGGACGCCCTCCTTCCCTACGTCTCGTGGGGTACGAATCCGTCCCAAGTTCTACCGATAGACGGCGCAGTCCCCGATCCCGGGTCGTTCACTGAACCTTCAGAGCGCGAAGCAGCCGAGCGTGCTCTCGAGTACATGGGCCTGGCCGCCGGCACACCGCTTCGAGAGGTGAGTGTCGACACGGTCTTCATCGGATCCTGCACGAACTCCCGGATCGAGGATCTCCGTTCAGCCGCGCAAGTCCTCGACGGTCGCCATGTGCGCGAAGGCTTGCGAGCGCTGGTGGTACCCGGATCGCGCAAGGTAAAGGTCCAAGCAGAATCAGAGGGGTTGGACAAGCTCTTCACTTCGGCGGGGTTCGAGTGGCGCGAACCGGGCTGCTCCATGTGCCTGGCGATGAACCCTGACAAGCTCGCACCCGGTGAAAGGTGCGCGTCGACGTCGAACCGGAACTTCGAGGGCCGACAAGGACGCGGCGGTCGTACACACCTCGTGTCGCCGGCGGTGGCCGCAGCTACTGCAGTAGCCGGACACTTCGCGGCTCCCGGTGATCTCGAATGAAGCCCGTCCGCGTCGTGTCGGGGCGAGCGGTCCCGCTCGACCGTTCAGACGTCGATACCGACCAGATCATCCCCTCTGACTGGCTGAAGAGGGTCGAGCGCACAGGATTCGGTGCCGGGTTGTTCTCCGAATGGCGTGACGGACGTGATTTCGTTCTCAATCTGCCCGAGTTCGCGGGAGCGAACATTCTCGTCGCAGGTCCGAACTTCGGTACGGGCTCCTCACGCGAGCACGCCGTCTGGGCGCTTATGGACTACGGGTTCGAGGCCGTTGTATCGCCAAGGTTCGGTGACATCTTCCGCAACAACTCGACCAAACAAGGACTCTTGCCCGTCCAAGTGGATGCCGAGTTGGGCCAAGCACTCCTCGGTGCGGTGTCCGCGAATCCTGCGATCGAGCTCACGATCGATGTCGCTCGAGGCACAATCGAGGCACCTGAAGCCGGACTCGCTGGAACGTTCCCTCTTGACGAGTTCACACGCGAGCGCCTTCTCAACGGATGGGACGACATCGGACTGACGTTGCGTCACACCGATGCGATCTCGGCTTATGAGAAAACCCGCGCCGCCTGGCTGCCGACGACGAATTCGCGACGCACCGTCCGAACTGCCTGACTTCCGACCCGACCCTACGGCCCAGGCTCGACCCGACTTACCGCCCGGCCCCACGGCCCAACCTCGACCCGACTTACCACCCGGCCCTACGGTCCAACCTCGATTCGCCTCTCGTCGTTGCGGGCGCGGATCCTCACGAGTCGACTCGTAGCAGCGAGATAGGCCCTAGCCGAGGCCTCCACGACGTCGGTGGAGACCCCTCGTCCTGAGACTTTGACCCCGTCAGACTCGAGCTGCACCACCACGTCGCCGAGCGCGTCGACACCACCGGTGACAGACGAGACCGTGAATCCGATGAGCTTCGCATCGACACCGCTGGCGGCACGAATTGCGGAGCACGCCGCATCGATCATGCCGTTGCCCTCCGACGAGGCTTCCGATTTTTCGCCTCCGCGACTAATCACGACTCTGGCCCTCGGGACACCCACGGTTCCCCCGACGACCTCCAGCGCCTGAAGCTGGTAGCCCTCGACCAAGTCCTGCCCGAGCTCTTCTGCCACGATCGCCTCGAGGTCGTCCTCCGTGATCTCGACCTTGCGATCGGCGAGCTCTTTGAAACGGGCGAAGGCCTGGTTCAAGCCATCGCCGTGGATGTGGATCCCCATCTTCTCGAGAGAGTCAGCGAAGGCATGACGGCCCGAGTGCTTGCCTAGGACGATCTGTCGGCCGACCTGGCCGACCGTTGCCGCATCGATGATCTCGTAAGTCGACCGGTCCGCAAGGACACCGTGCTGGTGTATTCCCGACTCGTGCGCGAATGCATTGCGTCCTACGACGGCCTTGTTGTACTGAACGGGATACCCGGTGAGTCGGGACACGAGACGCGAAGCGCGTGCCAACTCTTCCGTTTGCACGCTGGTGGTGACTCCAGGGAACTGATCCCCCCGCGTGCGGATGGCCATGACCACCTCTTCGAGGGCGGCGTTCCCGGCTCGTTCTCCGAGGCCGTTCACGCACACCTCGACCTGGCGGGCACCGGCCTGCACGCCGGCCAACGTGTTGGCAGTGGCGAGGCCCAGATCGTTGTGACAGTGGGTGGAGAGCACATAGTCGCCCGGCACCTGCGTCCGGATGTACTGGATCAATGCACCGAAGTCCCACGGAATTCCGTATCCCACAGTGTCCGGGATGTTCAGCGTCGTGGCACCCGCTTCGACCGCCGCCCGGAGCACTTCCAACATGAAGTCGAGCGGTGTGCGGGTGGCGTCCTGCGGGCTGAACTCGACGTCGTCCAAGTGCTCCCTGGCACGCGACACGCCGCTCCGGGTCTCAGCCAGGACCTGGTCGCGTGTCATCTTCAGCATGTGCTCCATGTGCTGTGGGCTGGTCGAGATGAAGACGTGGATTCTCTTTCGCTTCGCGTCGCGTACCGCTTCCCAGCATCGGTCGACGTCGGCGAGCTGGGTCCGAGAGAGGCCGCAAATCGCCGGACTGTCTGGTTGGTTTCCAACCGTGCGCGCGATGGTCTGTACGGCTTCGAAATCACCTTGGCTTGCCACAGGAAAGCCGGCCTCTATGTAGTCGACGCCGACGCGCGCGAGCTGCTCCGCGATCTCGAGCTTCTCGGCCGCGTCGAGAGAGATCCCCGGCGACTGCTCGCCGTCCCGCAGCGTCGTGTCGAACACGACCAGGTGGTCGGTCAGTTGCTCGTCGGTCATCTTCCTGTTCCTCTCGTCTCGTTTCTTTCGTCTCGACTCTGTCGTCTCATCGGAACCCTCACGGCCCGGTCCTTCTGAACACTCACCGTCCAGTCCTTCTGAACCCTCACCGGCGAGTACCTGGAAGCGCTCGCCGCCCAAGAAGAAACCCCCCGGCCTTTCGGCTCAGGGGGCGAACAGGGCGAGCGCGATTTGGCGCTCGCCCTCAGGTGAGAAGGAGGCCGTTCGAGATCGAGGTAACGCCACTTCGGAGCTCGCTCATCACCCACCATCGTCGCGGTTCCGACGTCGACAGTCAAGGACATGGGCCGCGCCATACACACCTAGTGCGTCTTCGTCCGTCGTGCGTCTTCACCTCTCGTTCCGACCCGTGAGCGGGCGCAAGTTACGCTCGACGGATGGGCCGGGTGGTGAGAGTTCTCGTGCGGCGTTTCGTCCGCCTTGCGATCGTGACGCTCGTGACTGCCGTCGTCTCGGCGCTGGCCCGCGATGTCCTCGGACGACGCCGCGGGGCGTTACCTAGTCGGACGGGCCCAGGGACACACGAGAGACCAGAGACACAAGAGAGACCAGAGACACAAGAGAGACCAGTCTCCCCCAGCTCCTCGAGGTCACGGGTGACGCTCGGACGCCGATTCAGAGCGGGTCGGACGAGCGGCAGCTACGACGTCTGGCCACCGGTGCCGAGGGCGCCCGACGCTGAAGTGGCTCCTTCGCAGAAACAGGGTGCCGGAGAGATCCCCGCCCAACCAGCTTCGAATCACTGAGCCTCATGGCGCGACTCGTCGCGGACATCAAGCCGTTACGCCGTCATCGCGCGTTCAGACGGCTGTGGTTCGGTCAGCTCGTCTCGTCGACAGGCAGTCAGCTGACTGTTGTAGCCGTCTCTTTTCAGGCTTTCGTTCTCACTCGATCGACGCTCGTCGTCGGACTCGTGAGCCTGGCCCAGTTGGTGCCGCTCGTGCTCGGATCGATCGGTGGTGGCATCATCGCTGACGCCACAGACCGGCGCAGGATCACAATGGGATGCCAGGTCCTCTCCGCGACGTCGAGCGGCGGGCTGGTCGCGAACGCGTTGGTTCCGCACCCTGCCGTTTGGCCGCTTTTCGTCTGTACCGGGGCTCTCGCCGCACTGCAAGGAGCGGACCAGGCTGCGCGGCGGGCGGCGCTTCCGATGATCGTGCCCGCCGAAGATGTAACGAGCGCAGTGGCGCTTCAGACCGTCATGTTCCAATGCGCTCTCGTTGTCGGACCCGCCCTGGGCGGTCTTCTGATCGCGACGATCGGATTGGGGTCGGTCTACGGAATCGACGTCGCCAGCTTCGGCGCCTCCTTCACGGCTGCAGCATTACTCCCTTCACTAGTGCCGAGCGGAGGCGGAACACCCGTCGGGTTCAAATCGCTGGTCGAGGGTCTCCAGTACTTGCGACGAGAACGCCTGCTCGCCGGCTCCTACTGGATCGATTTGAACGCGATGATCTTCGGCATGCCGAGAGCCGTGTTTCCAGCCTTGGGCACGGGAATTTTCGGTGGAGGAGCAGGGACGGTCGGATTGCTGTATGCCGCCCCCGGTGCCGGCTCTTTGATTGGTTCGTTACTCACGGGGTGGGTTAGCGGAGTGCGTCGGCGCGGCCGCGCAGTCGTGTTCTCCGTCGCCGTTTGGGGCGCGACCATCACGTTGTTCGGGTTCACCAAAGTGTTGTGGGGCGCGCTGCTGCTCCTTGCGCTTGCAGGCGCAGCGGATGTCATCTCTGCCGTGTTCCGTCAAGCGATCCTTCAGACCACGACCCCCGAGCATCTCCAGGGGCGTCTTTCGGGCACTTTTTTCGCAGTGGTCGCGGGCGGTCCGAGACTCGGTGACCTCGAAACCGGAGCGGCGGCCGCAATCGCAGGACCGGAGTTCGCTGTCTGGTCCGGTGGACTTGCCTGCCTGGCGGGGATTGGTGTCGTTCTGTGGCGA
>DASPVS010000252.1:0-6244 GCA_035622235.1 Acidimicrobiales bacterium
CGCGATGCTCGAAGACGGCGACGCTCTCGCTCGGTTGATCCTTGCCGATGCGCCCTGAGAGCACTGGCACTCGTTGGGGTCTACCCGTACCGGCACTCTTCGTTGGCCCATCGCTGCGGTAGCCATATTGCCCACGACGAGGAAGTCCTAGCCACCTTGACCAACACCGCGAACCTTGACAACCAGGAGTGGCACGGACATGTCTATCTGTTCTGTCTGTGCACGGCCTTCCGGCGCTCATGGGGAGCCACGTGGCCCGAGCTGCGCCACTATGACCGAATGGCACCCACGCGAGATGGATGCCGAACTCTGTAGCCCAGCTTAAGCGTTTATCTGAGCCGTATTCGCTGTCGCCGCCGATCCCAGACGTTCAAGCCTGGACTGGCGGCACCCGGACGTAGCGTATCGCCGGCAGATTCGGACGGCTGGGCTCGCCGCATCCAGCACACTGGCCGCATCCAGCACACTGGATTATTCGATACCGGGCGATTCAGATCCGATCCCTAATCCCGCTGCAAGAGGTTACGTTGCAGGAATGAGATAGTTCGCCGCATGACCTTCTCTGAGGTAGAGGTCTCATCGATGAGGTCAAACGCATGGTGGCCATCTTCGTGAACCATCAACTCGACTGGCCATCCCGCCTCTGTCGCATGACCGACAAACACGTCGATACTCTGGTTTATCTCGGGGCTGTCGTGGGCCGCCTTGACCACGAGCAGCGAACAGGGCGACACGGTCCCGCTTAGGTGCAGTATCGGCGAAAGGGCGGCCAGCTCGGCGGATACTCCGAGAGGTCTCAAGTCAAAGGGTCCGTAGAACATAACGCCCGCTCGTAGTCCGTGAACGAGGTCCTGCAACATGGCTTGCATCGCCAGCGGGACTCCGAATGACAACCCGAAGACAGCGACGCTGTCTAGGCGAAGTCCGAGTTGGTGGGACCAGCTTGTCAGTGTTTCCGCGACGGCCTGGAGATCACTGAGGGCGTCGTCAGGTCGAGCGGTTTCCATGCTTCGGTGAGTAAAGGTGACAGCGGCAAGTCCCGACGACGCGATCGCGTTACCCCAACCTCGATACTGACCCCAGTCTTTGGCAGTCTCCAGGAAGTGCCTTGGTGCTTCGCCATGGACGAGGATGACCACAGGGACAGGGTTGCGCCCGCCGGGCCGATACAAGTCGGCCAGCGAGACCGGATCGCGTCGGTAGGGAAAGTCACGAAGGACCTCGACATCGGCCTTGGGCGGCTCCCAGACAAGTGGTTTTCGAACAAGCTCCGCGAAATCCAACTTGCGCCCGCCTTCCTCGATGTCAACGCCATCGCACGGTAACGCGCCTCCGTCCATCCGTCTGAACTCGGCACAATCTGCCGGAGGAGGGTCGTCAATCATCGCGGACCCCCGATCGGTATTCCCGGACCCGAAGAGATCCTGAGCCGTGGGCGGCTGGACCTGGGCGACGCTCGGGACTACTGGGACACGAAGGAGAGCGGGACGTTATAGCGTTCGCACCACTGCGCGGTACTGAGAGTGTTGAACTCTTGCTCGATCGCTACCGCCCGCTCACGAGCCTCCTTTAGGCTCTTGGCTACTTCCAGGACAACCGTATCCCCGTTCGAGTTGTGCGCAACAACCGAAGGTCCTCTCCCTGAATAGTCCTTGAACCCTCCACCGGTCTTCGGTCGGAACATGTCTACAAAGTAAGTCGACCAGTTGATTTTCGACTTTTCGACCCCGAACCGGAGTGTGCCCGCCACGTCTACATCTTGGATCGCGCGCTGGCGCCTCAGCAACCGACATGATCTCCCTTGCGCCCTCAATCACAATTCGACGCGCAGGAGCACGGGGTCTCGACCGTCTCCACCGAGGTCAGTAGCGCGATAAAGCGCGGGTCTGCGTCGTTATCGACCCCGATCACAAACGTGCCGTGTGCGAGCGGTCTGCGCAAAGTTCGGTGTTGGCCTATTCCCGTCCGGTATCGCACGGGACTGGAATGCCGGGCGGCTGAGTCAAAGACTCGAACAGAGATATATCTACACATCCGGCCCGGGTCGCCGAAAGCGATTCGTCCTACTAGCTCGGGTCTTCTCCTACAGATCGTTGTGTCCGAACGCGAGAATCGGGAAACCGGCTCGACGTGGCGAGGCCCTTCTAGGCAGGCTGGAGCTGCGCGTTGGCGCGATGTTGGGGTCCACGGGGTCCGTAGTCGAGCTCGGCCCCACGGTTACTACTGTGGATGACTGCGGCGGGAGCGTCGTGAGGCCCCATGACGGATTCAACGAAGATCATCCTGTCATTTGGCGCGCCGAGTGCGTCTCGCAGATCGGCCACCGTCTTTACGACGAACGATCGGGCTGTGGTTTCGGGGTGGAACACCTTCGGCAGATCCGCGTAAGCCCAGTTGGCGATGTTGTTGTACTGCTCGTTCTTGCCGATGTAGCCGCGCTCAATTGTGTAGCCACCATTATTGATCAGGAAGATCACCGGCTTGTGGTCGTGCCGAAGGATGGTGGATAACTCTTGCGCCGTCTCTTGGAACGAACCGTCGCCCACGAACAACAGGTGACGGCGCTCCGGTGCCGCAGTCAGGGCGCCGAGAAGGGCTCCAACGCTGTAGCCAATTGAACCCCAGGTGACCGAAGCGATGACCGTGCAACCCGGCGGAAGTCGCAGCCCGAAGATGGCGTAGGACGTGCCGTTGTCGGTGTAGAGCACGTCGCCTGGCCGGAGGTAGCCCTGGATCGCCTCCCAGTAGGCGGCCTGGGTCAAGTTCTCCGAGCCGTTGGCCCGGGTGGCTTCGACCGGCGCTGCTGCCTGGAACGGCTTGCGGTTCGTAACTTGTGGTACCGCATCGATGACGCCGCGCAGCACTTCCTTGAGCGTCACCGCCTGATAGTTCTCCTCACCAATGTCGACCGAGTGCCCGCGGGCGCGGATCGTGTCGGCGGGCAATGAAGCGGTGAAATCGCCCGAGGTTCCGTCGATGGGCCGGTAGGCGACAGAGAGCAGGCAGTCGCTGGCCTCGATGGCGTCAACGGTTGCCGGCGGGCTTGCCTTGCCGTTATATATGCCGACGTAATACGGGAATGTCTCGTCAATTACTGCCTTGGCCGGCCCGGTCACTGCTACAGGCATCTGGAGTTTCTGGGCCAGCTCGGTGATCTCAACTGCGGCGCCGTAGCGGTCCGCGTCCTGATCCACCAAGATCGCTGGTGACGTAGCGCCAGATAGGTGCTCGGCAATTGCGGCGCTGCACGACTTCAACCGTTCCGGATCGCTTCGCGGCTGTGCGAGCACCAACTGATCGTCCGGGACCTCGATGTCGAGGAATGCAACATCCGACGGAAGCTCCATGTACACGGGGAGTTTCTCCCGCCAAGCCGTGAGAATGAGCCTGTCGATCTCCATCGCTGCGTTGGACGGAGTGAGTCGGGTCTGGGCAATAGTCACCTGCGCGAAGGCACCGAGGAAGCGGTCCCATGTTCCATCGCCCATGGTGTGGTGCATCCCGAGGCCCCGCTCGATGGACCTCAGCGGTATGGACCCAGCGATGCACACGACCGGAACGTGCTCGGAATAGGAGCCAGCTACCCCGTTGATTGCGCCCATCGCCCCGACGGCGTTCGTGACAGTGAATGCTCCAAGGCCGTTCAGCCTGGCGTAGCCGTCGGCCGAGTAGGACGCGTTCAGCTCGTTGCAGTTACCGACCCATTTCTGCGTGTCATTATCTTGGAGTTGCTGAAGCAGTTCGAGGTTGAAGTCGCCGGGCACGCCAAAAAGATGGTGAACGCCAGCCTCCTTCAGCCGGCGGAGCAAAAACTCGCCAATGGTCGTCCAGCTTGACTGAGTGGGCATGACGAATCCCCTCCTGAATCGTGGCTCGAAATGGAGTTCACTGTTACCAGGGATTTGCTCAGTTTGAGATACCTCACGGTTTGCTTTCAGAAGCCAATATGGCGCGTACCCAACTGACCTCGCATCCGTGAAAGACCCCAGTTAAGTGCCCGAACATCGGGAACTAGAGGCGAGTGGCGGGGGCCAGGCGGCGAAGTGGCTGAACGGCTCAAGATCACCGGGTCGCGAATTTAAAGCGGTGGCGCCAACGGGAGCGGTTACCGACCACGGCACATCCTGCACGGGTCGATTGCGGTGTTCGGGCGAAACTGCTAGGACAAGCGCCATTCTCGACGGTGGGGTCGAGCACAGCAACGCGATTGTGGGATACCTCCGTCGGGTCGACGACTACGAGCGGAGGTATCCATGTCCAGATCGCAGCTACGACCGCTGATCAGTGCGCGTCGACTCAGGTGGGTGGCAGCAGGGGCGGTGCTCGGTGCGATTGTTGCCACTGGTGTGAGTGGAGCTTCGATCCCTGATTCTCAGGGTGTCATCCACGCGTGCTACATCCCCGCGAATAAGGCGACGACTCTCAAGGTCATCGACACGGCGCGAGGAACCGGCGAGTGCCCGAACGGGTACGAACCCCTCACCTGGAACCAAACCGGACCGGGCGGGCCCGCAGGAGCGACGGGGACCCAGGGACCGGCGGGGGCTGCAGGACCTCAGGGTCCTCAAGGGCCCGCAGGACCCACGGGTAGTACGGGTGCGACAGGCGCAACAGGTCCGGCGGGGGCGACAGGTCCGCAGGGTCCGACAGGTCCACCTGGTCCGGTGAACGCGACGGGCGGAGTGAATCTGACCAGTGCGTCTTTTAACTCAAGTGGAACGATCGTCGGCTTCGAGAACCTGGAAGCGGGAAGTTACGTCCTGAGCGTCACAGGCAGCGTCTACAACGGGACATCGTCGAGCGGTGATGATGAGTGCTATCTGTACGCCCCTTCAAGCACCCCGGTGGACTGGAATCATCTGACCGTCCCGAGCTTTGGGTACGCGACCGTATCTCTGGTTGGGACCGCCACCATCTCCACAGAAGCAACGGCTGATGACAGCGTGATCTGCTACGACCTGGGTGGTCTAGGAAGCCAAAGTGTCTACGCACTCAGCTTTACCGCGGTGCAGGTCACGAACTTGTCGTAACACCCATGATTTAGGCGGACCCAGCGAGCACCTACATGTCCCGCCGCTCCCCATGCAAGGCGGGAAGCGGCGGGATCGGGTCGCCATCGCATCGGATGTCGCACATGGAGTCGAACCGCCCGAGTTTGCCGGGATTGCGCGACCTGCGGTCAAGCCCCCTACGGTTTGACGCGACCGGTATCGCTCGTCGACTGCCTGAGGACACAGTCGTTATAAGGCAATTGGACTGAGGGAGTAGGAGCGATGTCGAGGAAGTAGGAACGATGTAGCGGGCCTTCCCGCCCGGAGCGCCTTTCGACATCTCCCGGAGCGTTTCCGGCGGTTCGGTCGCTAGCTAGAAGGGTCGAGCGCGGACAACGACAGGTCATCTCAATCCCTACTTCCGACACATTCCGCCCCATAATCGGGCTCGATCAACCGGCGATTGCCGTCAGCCGCCGAGTAGTCGCTCGAAGGCTGGAGGGCTGAAGAGCACCCTCGAGTCGACCGGTCGGCCATTGAGCCAGGCGGCAGGCGTCCCTTGCGGGTCTTCCGAGGCGAAGCGCGCCTCACGGTCGAGGACCCAATGTTCGTAGCGAGCGTCGCGCACGCCAGAAATGAAGCTCTGGTCGGTGAGGCCCACGTGCGCGCCGGCCTCGAGGAGGTCGTCGACCGTGAATCCGCCCGTACCCTCCTCCGGTTGGTGCGCGAAGAGCTCGTGACGCAGCTCGTCGAAGCGACCGCCTTCTGCCGCGAGTGCGAGCGCATTGTCCGCTCGCACGGACTCGGGACCGAGGAAGCAACGCATGCGATACTCAACGGACAGCTCTCTGGTCCTAATTGTTGCCGTAACTAACGCTCCGTTGACCTCTTCGAACTGCCTGCAGTAGGGGCACTGTGGGTCCTCGAAGAGCACGAGGCTCTTGGGCGCGTCAGCGTTGCCCACGAGGACTCCGCCGTCGCGGGTGTGGCCCGTGGGTGTCGCTCCGTGCTCCGATATGGTCATCGTTCCCTCCCCCACCCGATTACGGCGCATGCGCCATGCGGCTGGAAACTGAGCAGACCGGCTCGGTACATCGTCGTTAACGTCGCTGCAGCCAACGACGTTGCTTTCGAGGTGTCGTATGCCTTTGCGCATCGTGGGTGAGGCGGATCACACTCATCCGGGCGGTAGCTTCAACACGCAGGACAGGTGCACCTGGAATTGGGGGTTCGAGGTCGTCGATCACGACCTG
>DASPVS010000253.1:0-4030 GCA_035622235.1 Acidimicrobiales bacterium
AGGGCACGCGCGACCGACGCGGGAGCGAGCCCCGCTCCTCTCCTGTCCGCCAGATGCTCTTCCACCGAGACGAGGTCGCAGTCCTCGAGGCTCGTACCTCGTGCGGCGAGGAACGTCTCGTACGCGGCGAGATCGCGTCTGTACGCCGCCAAAGTGTTTCGCGATCGACCGCGCTCGACTGCCAACCACGAAAGATATTCCTCGCTGTCTCGGCTGAGAGGTGCACTCTCAAATTTCACGCGCCGGACCGTTTCGCGAGCACGTCGCGAGCGAGCAGCAGGCCAAGGATCGTCTGGCCGTCGATCAGGACGTTGTCACGGACCATCGAGTCCACGTCGTCCAACTCGATCTCGACCACGGTTATGTTCTCCTCTTCGGGCCCGTGTCGGTTTGTTTCACAGGCCTCGAGCCCGGTCGCAAGGTAGAGCTCGGTCCTCTCGTCGCAGAACCCGGGTGTGTTGAGCATCGAACCGATGTGCTCGATCGTCAGCGCGCAGACGCCGACCTCCTCTTCGAGCTCCCGGGCGGCGGTATGTTCCGGTGGCTCGTCCGCGACGTCCCTCGTTCCGGCCGGGATCTCCAGGAGCTCTCGGTCGACAGAACCCCGGTACTGACGCAAGAGCAGGACGGTCCCCCTGTCTGTGACCGGGACGATGGCGACCGCTCCGGGGTGGCGAACGATGTCGCGCTTGAATTCGGTCCCGTCCGGCGCCCGGAAGCTCGCCTCTACGACGCTGATGCGCCATCCGTGGAATCGGACCTGTTCGCCGAGGTGCTGGAATTCTCCGGCAGACGGGGAACCCGACGGCGACCTATCGGGCGTGGCGGGATCGTCAGCTCGCGGCACCGATGTCGGTGTCGATTTCGGCACCTATATCGAGAAGCCTCGGCAGCCTTCCGTCGGCTCTCGCCAGCGCTTCCGTTATGAGCTCGCGGAAAAGCGGGTGGGGACGGTCAGGACGGCTCTTGAACTCCGGATGGGCCTGGGTCCCGATCCAGAACGGGTGACCCGGAAGCTCGATGAACTCGACCAGGCCGCGACGTGCTTCGACGCCGGAGCAGACGAGACCCGCTTCCTCCAGGTGCTTGCTGAACTTGGGGTTCACCTCGTACCTGTGGCGGTGCCTTTCGGAGACGACCTCCGCTCCGTAGATCTTGGCTACCTGGGAACCTGGAGTCAGCTTGGCGACGTACGTGCCGAGACGCATGGTGCCGCCGAGGTCGACCACGGCCTGCTGGTCGTCCATGAGGTCTATGACCGGTGCCCTGGTGCCGGGGTTCACCTCTCGGGAGTTCGCGTCTGTCAAACCGCATAGATCGCGCGCCACCTCGATGACCATTACTTGGAGGCCGAGGCACAGACCCAGGCAAGGGACTTGGTGATTCCGTGCGTAGGAAGCAGCCGCGATCTTTCCTTCGATGCCCCGCTCGCCGAAGCCGCCGGGTATGACCATCCCGTCGAGGTGCGCCATGCGTTCGCTGTCGAGCAGGTTCGGAACGTCCTCGGCCGCGATCCAGTCGATCTCCACTTTGGCGTTGTGGTGGAACCCGGCGTGGCGCAACGACTCGACGACCGAAAGGTATGCGTCGGGGAGGTTCACGTACTTGCCGACGAGACCTATGCGAACCGTGCGTTCCGCGGCAGCGATGCGGCTTACGACGTCCTCCCAACCCGACAGATCGACGGGATGAGTGTCCTCGTCGATCGCGAGGGTTCGACAGACCACCGTGTCGAGGCCCTCCTCGTGAAGCACGAGCGGGATGTCGTAGATGCTCGGCGCGTCGACCGCCGATATGACGCCTTCGACTGCCACGTCGCAGAGGAGCGAGATCTTCCGTTTGAGCGCCTGAGAGATCGCCTGGTCGGAACGGCACACGATCACGTCGGGCTGTATGCCTCGGCTGCGGAGCTCTGTGACCGAGTGTTGAGTTGGCTTCGTCTTCTGCTCGCCGGCGGGACCCAGGTAAGGAACCAGCGTCAGGTGCACGTAACAGACGTTGTCTCGACCCACCTCGTGTCGGAACTGACGGATGGCTTCGAGAAACGGCACGATCTCGATGTCACCCACGGTTCCGCCGACTTCCACGATCACGACGTCGATGTCGTCAGAGGCGAGACGTCGCACCCGCTCTTTGATCTCGTCCGTGACGTGAGGGATCACCTGGACGGTACGGCCGAGATAGTCGCCGCGGCGTTCCTTGGCGATGACCGTCGAATAGATAGAACCCGTCGTGGCGTTGGACTCGCGGCGTAACTCCTTGTCGATGAATCGTTCGTAGTGCCCTAGGTCGAGATCGGTCTCGCCCCCGTCCTCGGTTACGAACACCTCGCCGTGCTCGTAGGGGTTCATCGTGCCCGGGTCCACGTTGATGTACGGATCGAGCTTGATCATCGTGACGCGAAGGCCGCGGCACTTGAGCAGCCTTCCGATGGACGATGCGGTGAGGCCTTTGCCGAGGGAAGAAGAAACGCCGCCGGTTACGAAGAGAAATTTGGTCACGCGGCCATGCCCACCAGCATCGCCTTACGGTAGTCCACTAGAGCAGGTTATCCGGGGAGCCTCCGACCCCTGTCACCAGCGAAAAGTAAGCGTCAGTGAGCCAGGCGCGCGAGGACGGACACGTCGAGAATCCGGATGCGGCCTCGCGCCAAACTCAAAGCCCCAGCTTCCTCGGCTTTGCGCAACGTGCGGTTGACGGTGGGTCGCGTGGTCCCGGCGAGCGTCGCCATGTCCTCCTGGGTGAGTGGGATCACGCCGTCGTCACCGAAGGTCTCGGCGACCTCGGTGAGCCGGCGCAGCACGCGTTGGGGGGTCGGGATGTAGAGGGCTTCGAGAAGACGAGCGGACGTTCGGCGTAGCCGGTCGTTGAAAAGGCCGGCGAGAAAACGATCGACCGAAGGATCGAACTCCCGCAGTTCGTCGAAATCGGTGCGGCTCAGGTACAGCGACTCCACGGGGGACAGGGCGATCGCCGAAGCGGAGCGACGATCGTGGTCTCCCAAGAGCGACTGCTCTCCCAGGGGCTCCTGCGGTCCCACGACCGCCACGGTCGCCACGTCGCCGAGCGGGGTCGACACCCGGACCGCGACCCAGCCCGAGGCGACCAGGTGCATCCCGTCGCTCGGGTCCCCCTCGTAGAACAGAGCTTGCTTTCGGTCGAAGCGCCGGCGTCGGGTTCTCGCGAGCACGTCGCGACGCGTCTCCTCCTTCAAACCGGCGAAGAGCGGCCAATCCATACCCCGAAGCATGCCCTGGAGCCCGGCTGTGTGTCGACGGACACAGTTCTCGCGTGTCGTGGAACACAGAACATCAGGCCCGAGAGCAGCAAGATGTTTATGGTTTTGGGTGAAGAACGACAATAGGAGGGATGTCGTGATGAAGTGCGAGCCTCAGGAAGTCGCCTTTACTGATCTGCATGAGACCATCTTCGCCGGGCCTGTCATCGGTGCCGAAGCGTCGTCGCGCACTGCGTGGGTTTCCGAAGGTGTCTTCCCCGAATTCGCTTCAGCATCGGCGGGAGCGGCGGATTCGCCGGAGGAGCTGGCTGGTCCCCTTTCCAGCTCACTTCGACACGCTGGTCTGCCGGGGTAACACCCCCCCTCCTCGGCAGACCGGCGCCCCTTTGGTGGTGGGAGCCAACTCAGCGAGAAGAGCAGCGCCGTCTATCCCCCTCAGGCGGCGCTGCTTCGCGAAGGAGCTCTTCGGCGTGACGGCGTGCGGTTGCGGATCCCGGACGCCCCGAAAGCATCCTGGCGAGCTCGACGGTTCGGTCGTCGCCCCGCAGCTCCGAGACCCTCGTGACCGTTCGCCCGCGCCAGGTCTCCTTTCGGACGCCCAGCTGCACGTCGGCGTAGGCGGCGACTTGAGCCAGGTGGGTGACCACGATCACCTGGTGCTTGGCCGAGAGCTCCCAAAGAGCGCTTCCGACCGCCCGGGCCGCCTCTCCTCCCACTCCTGCGTCGACCTCGTCGAAGACCATGGTGGGTCGAGCGTCGGTGAGCACGAGTCGCAGTGCCAGCATCGTTCGC
>DASPVS010000254.1:0-8257 GCA_035622235.1 Acidimicrobiales bacterium
TTCTCGTACGAGCAGAAGACGTTCATGTACCAGCCACGGATAAACGGGGTCTTCTGCCACAGGGACAGCAACACCCTTCGCCGTGTGTCGAACTCACCGGAGTGGGTTTGACCGAGGCTCTCATCCTCGGAGGGGTGAGAACACCCTTCGGTCGCTACGGCGGCGCCCTGTCACATTTCCGCACCGACGACCTTCTCGGCAGGACGATGGTCGCCGCTTGTGAACGCGTCGGTATCCCGCTCGAAGCGATCGAGGACATAGCTGCCGGTTGCGTCAACACCGCTCACGAGGGCATGGGCGACGTCGGGCGCTGGGGTGCTCTGGCGGCGGGTTTCCCGGATTCTGTACCGGCCGTCACGGTCAACCGGTTCTGCGCTTCGTCGCTCTCGGGTGCGATCAACATCGCGCACGCGATTCACAGCGAGGAGCTCGGCATCGGGCTGGCGGCCGGAGTGGAATCGATGTCGCGATCGGGTTGGGCTCAGATGAAGGGGGAGGAGGCGTTCAGCCCGAGAGGGCCTGTGCTCCTTCTCGACACGATGTGGGCGGGGGCCGGTGGTCCGCCGAACCCCGTGTTGCTGGCGAGAAACGCATACGTCGAGATGATCAAGACAGCCCAGAACGTGGCGGATCGCTACAAGTTGACCCGCGAGGAGATCGACGCGTTCGCACTCCGTTCACAGAAACACGCGGCAGCAGCGCAGGAATCTGGCCGGCTGGCGCTCGAGATCGAGCCGGTCGAGATCCCGGGCACCAGAAAGAAACAGGCCTGGACCTTCGAACACGACGAAGGGATCCGGCCCGACACCAACGCCGAACAGTTGGCGCGCCTCCCGCCGCAGCCGAACACCACTCAGATGACCGCGGGCAATTCTTCGCCGTTGAACGACGGCGCCAGCGCGGTTCTCATCGCGAGCGAAGAGGCGGCACAGTCGTTGGGAGTCGCTCCGATGGCCCGAGTCGTGTCGTCCGCAACCTACGCCCTCGACCCCCAGTTCATGGGGATCGCTCCGGCGTTCGCCATCACAAAGGCGCTCGAGCGGGCCAAGCTCGCGCCCACCGACATCGACGTGTGGGAGGTACACGAGGCCTTCTCGGCCCAAGCGTTGGGCGTTCTCCGCGAGCTTGCGGTTCAACTCGACGGTTTCGAGGTACCGGACGACCGCCTCAACCCGAACGGAGGTGCGGTTGCGATCGGCCATCCCTTCGGCGCATCGGGCACTCGATACGTCCTCACCCTGGCGACAGAGTTGAAGGTCCGACAGGCTCGTTACGGGGTCCTGGGGGTGTGCGTCGGATCGGGTCAAGGCGTCGCAATGGTGCTGGAACGTCTAACTTGAACGCGCAGCTCACCTTCCGATGCATGGAAGGCCGAGCACATAAACAAATCGTTTGCACCGGCAAAGCCCGACGGGCGGAGGTCGACGTGACCGCAGATGACAAGCGGATGGAGGTTGCCCAGGAGTTCTTCCAGAGGTTCTACCGCGGTGATGTTTCGGGAGCGGCGGAGCTCCTCGACGAGAATGTGACCTACCACGTTCCTGGGTCACACCAGATCTCTGGGCTCTTTCAAGGTGTGCAGGCTGTGAAAGATCACCTCGAGAAGGTGATCGAGCTGAGCGAGCACACCGTCCGGGTTGTCAGATGGGTGGACTGGATGGTCGGGGTGAACCATCTCTCCGCCATAGCGGAGGTTCATGTGCAACGGCGCGGCGCGATGCACACGTTCAAGCTCGTCTATCTCCTCGAGATGACCCCTCAGAACAAACTCCGCCGGATAGAAGTGTTAGCCGACGATCCTGCCGCGGTCGAACGCACCTTTCCCAAAGACGACGAACAGGTGGGCAGCTGACATGGCACCAACATCAGGTCGCGAGGCGATAGTCGAATTGAGCTCGGTCGTGAGCGATGTCATGGACGTGATCCAGGACGTGAAGCAGGCGCTCCGCAAGGTTCCGCAGAACGACGCCCTTCACGCGGAGCTGGATCGTGTTTTCGCAGACCTCCGGAGCTGGGCGCAGCTCCTCATCGAGGAAGACGAAGAGCTGGGTGCCTCCCTAGCGGATGTGACGAGCGTTGCCGGCCGCAGGCCGCCCAACCTCTTCCCCGGGCCCGTCACAGACGAGGACGTGCGCCGGACGGTGTCGGAGCATCTCGATCGCGTCGCGCAACATCTGTCGGTAGCTTCCGCGGAGCTCGGAGACGAAGGTTTGCCTGGCCCGCATGATTTGCTCGCCCGAATCGGGGGAGAGCTCGATGCCGATGTTCGTTCGATCAAAGAGCAATGACGATTGCGACTTCGGAATCTGATCGCCCGACTGCGTCCATTTGCTCCATCGCGACCGCCCGACGATCGGTGAAATCCAGCTGGGCGGATTCGGGGGTTGAGGCCCCGCCCTCGCCGACGCCTCAAATGTTGCGCTGCAAAAAGGTTGCACCGCATGAAGACATTCGTGATATCGGGCCAAGTGGTGAATGATGTCATCACGAACCCCACGGTGACCATCACGGGAAAGGGGTTCGGTCAGGCGGCGACTTTCTAGTCAACAGTCCCGTATCTTTGAAGGTCGGCTAGGCGAAGAACTAGAAGAACAATTCTCGGCTTTTCGACCCGTGATGGCGAAAGCACTTGAGGTTCACGGTGTCGACTGCGCGCCGTCTGGTCATTCCTTGGCCGAACTATTGATCATTCGGAGAATATGTGCGACCCTTCCAGAAGGCGATGATGCTTTCGAATGGCGGTGCGGCGGTACACATCCCGGTAAGCACGGTCGCTGTCGCTACTTCTTCTTATTGCCAGAACGTGTTCTGTTTCGATCTACCGGAGGGACGATCATGAACAACAGCATCGCAAGCATGAGAAGCAGCTCGACCAGGCGCCGGCACTTTGCTGGTGCGGGTGCAAAGGTCATTGCGATCGTCGCGATAGGCACCCTGGCTGGTATGGCTGCATTTGCGGCCCCGGCTGGAGCCGCAGGATCGCTTCATCTGAAGCCACATACACTGAAGTTCGAGGTCGTGAGCGTCCCGGGTGGGCCGTGTCCAGGTTCAGGGTGCGACTACGCCGAGGCCACTGTCGTAAACGGCACCGCGACATCGCAAGACCTCAAAGGCGGCACCACTGCGAGCGGTGCCTTCTGGATAACTTGGGGCGGAACGTGCAACGTTGCGGACGCTTATGTGATCCCGGCCCATAAAAAGTGCACAGTGCAGTTTGGCTTCGATCCCACCGCCGCGAATACGTCCTACACCAGTACGGGGACGCTCGATTTTGCAAACGGGGTACAGCTTTCGTTGGGGCTGAAAGGACGCAGCGCCTGACTAAGGCTAAAACCAGACGTTCGGCCTCGTGCCGTACCTGGTCTATGACGATGCCGTGACGATCGCCGATTGGTATTGCATGAGATCGTCAGATTTCGTTCAGGGTCGAGACTCCCTGCGCGAGCTCCTAGAAGTGGCAGCACATTGGAGACCGTGTCGGACTTAGAACGTGCTCAGGCGTAGGTCCGCACGAGGGAGAGGACGCTTCCGGCGTCCGGACCTTCGCCACGAAGTGATGTCGCTGCTGCTTCGACCCGCCGTGCGGCCACACTGCAAAGTTCAGACGCCGGTCCACTTATGGTTGTCAGAGCTTTCTCTTGAGGTACGAAGTCCCATTGCTCGCCGCTAGGTGACTCCAAACGAAACGCCACAGGTCCGGTCATTTGGCGGCCTACTGATGCAAATGCGTAGGGGAGCGTGCGCCAAGCCAACCGCGCTACAAACTGCAAGCGATCGGTGGCAGCCAAAGTGCGTCCAACCGCACTGGCGACGTCGCCGGAGTGTATCCAGGTTTCGGCAATGCGGGTGGTCGCCAGAGTGCGAGCCGACAACTCACCGGCCACCCAGGTGACACGACTCGAAAGATCCATGGTGTCGAAGATCCCTATCAATCGCGCCGCCCCAGATGACCAGCGTTCTCGTAGCTCGGCCGTCGGTGATCCGCGCTCGTATTCGACGAGGCGTGCGGCGGCATCATCGATGGAGCCGTTTAACCCCAGGAGCCCGCTCGGCAGCCCCGACGCATAATCCGACAAGTGGCCGGTCGCGCTCGCAATAGCCATCTCGTCTGTCTGTGCGAGGTGCAGCACAACATCGGACACATCCCAACCCTCGCAACGGGTGGGCAAGCCCCAGTCAGGCTCAGAAAGACTTTCCAGCAGATTCGAAAGCTCGGCCTGCTGTTGTTGGAGTGCGATGACGACTGGGTCCACCTACCAGAGGGTACTTCTGACCGGATCGAACAACCGCGGCCAGGGTTACGCCCGTTGCGAGGGGCTGGCAGGCTTCTGAGGCCGACGGTCAACAACGTCCAGTCCACGGTGTTCGCGATTTGTGGCAAAGAGAAGCGTTACCGCATCGAGACGGGGATCTCGGTGGACTCAACAGGAGGTCAGGTACAAGCGGTCGGTACCTGCCCGAGGTCAACGGTGGCATTGGGCGGCGGAGTCAACGGCGCCAACGACCTTGGACTGATCATCAACTCAAGTGCGCCACTCCTCGGGAGTCGCGCGGGCTGGAGCGTCTACTACAACAACACGTCCGGCTTCGAGGATACGGTTACCGCCTACGCCACTTGCGCTGCGTAGATGCGTATCTCTGTGACAGTGCGAAAGTAGCCTCAAAGTACCTCTGTTCATCGTGTTGGACTCTGAGTTTGGAGGGGTCCTGTGCGATCGGCCGGAGTCCTGTCTGATCATCAGTCGCCCGCACCGACAAACTCGAGCCGTACATAGGGGCCGATAGCATCCGGCCATGAACGATCGTGCTGCTCACTCAATCGCTGCCATGCGGCGAGCTCAGGACGAGCTCGCTGTCTTGGTGGCCACGCTGACACCCGAGCAGCTCGCGACGCCGTCGGCGAGCGCCGAGTGGAGCGTGGCTGACGTGCTCAGCCATTTGGGCAGCGCAGCTGAGAACAACCTGCGGACCCTGATCGACGGCGCCGCTGATATGGCGGCGAACCAGCCTGTGTGGGACCGCTGGAATGCCATGACGCCTCAGGACCAGGCAAACAACTGCGTCATCTTCGGCGATCAGCTCGTCCAAGCCTTTGAGTCCCTGGACGAGGAAGCTCGCCTGCACCGGACCATTGATCTCGGCTTCCTGCCTATGCCCGTGGACATCGCGTTCTTCGCTGACATGCGCCTGAGTGAGATGGCGCTGCACCGCTGGGACGTCGAAGTGCCCTTCGATGACTCGGCGAAGGTCTCCGACTACCTCGTGCCCGTCGTGCTCGACCGCCTGCCGTTGTTCGCCGGGTTCTTTGCCAAGCCGATCGGCACCGCGCGGCGCATCGGCATCAGTGTCGAGGACCCCGATCGCGAATACGTGCTCGAACTCACGACCGAGGGAGGCCTCCTCACCGAGGGCGCCTCCGGCAACGTCGACGCCAACGCGTCGTTGCCGGCTGAGGCCTTCGTACGTCTCACGGCTGGGCGTCTCGACCCGAAGCACACACCGCCCGGCGTCGAGGTTACGGGCGCGGTGAGTCTCGACGATCTCCGCACGGTCTTTCCCGGCTATTGACCGGGGGGACGGCGTCCCGTTCCGGACGAACGGCGCCCGAGCCCTTCAAACGTCTGAACCGAGTTGAATCGCGCCGTCCGAATCCCCGGAACCGTCACACCCCACCACTACCCTCGTCCGCATGCTCGCAGCATTGATCTTGGGTCTTGTGTTCGGAGCACTGGGCGGGGCCGCCTTCGGCTACCTCGTGGCCGCCGGCCGGACTTCGAGGAGCGCGGCGGTTGAACGGGAACGGGCCGCTGCAAGCGCCAAGGAGGAGGCGGAGGCCAGGGAGAAGATCGTCGCCGACCTGGTACGCGCTGAGGCGCTCTTGGACCAGGAGCGCGCGTCGAACCGAATCCGTGAAGAAGTGGCTCACGAGACCCGCCGTCAGGCGGCCGGTCAGTTCGCCGAGCTTTCCGCGGCAGCGCTGCAGCAAAACACCGAGCAGTTCCTTGCTCTCGCAGATCGACGGATGCGCGAGGCTCAGCAGGCGGCGGTCGCAGACATGGACCAGCGCCGAGTCGGTATAGAGCAACTTTTCGCACCGCTCCGCGAGCAATTAGGGCGTTACGAAGAGGGCATCCGGAGTCTCGAAAAGGAGCGCCAGAGCGCGTACGCCGGGCTTTCGGCCCAGGTCGCCCAACTCAACTCGACGCAGGACAGGCTTCAGCAGGAGACCCGCAACCTCGTCACGGCCCTCCGTTCTCCCACGACCCGGGGAAGGTGGGGAGAGCTCCAGTTGCGTCGGGTGGTGGAGATGGCGGGAATGCTCGAGCACTGCGACTTCGAGGAGCAGGTGACGACCCAGGTAGAGGAGGGACGACTCAGACCCGATCTGGTCGTCCGGCTGCCCGGACGAAAGCAGATCGTTGTGGACGCCAAAGTCCCGTTACAGGCATTCCTCGACGCGAACGACGCGATCGACGAGGAGGGTCGTCGTGCTCATCTCGCGAACCATGCGAGACAGCTGAGGGCACACGTGGACGCGCTCGGGAAAAAGGCGTACTGGCAGCAATTCGAGTCCTCCCCCGAGTTCGTGGTTGCATTCGTTCCGGGGGATCAACTGCTCGGAACCGCGCTCGAACACGACCCTTCCCTGCTCGAGCACGCTCTTGTGAGCCGAGTGCTGCTCGCCACCCCGACGAGCTTGATCGCAGTGCTGCGCACCGTCGCGCACTCATGGCAACAGGAGAACCTCGCCGACAACGCGAGAGAGGTCCAATCCATGGCCCGAGATCTCTACAAGCGAATGGCGACGTTCGGCGAGCACCTTGGCCGCGTTGGCAAAGGTCTTTCGGGTGCTGTCGACTCCTACAACCGTGCGGTTGGTTCGCTCGAGCGAAGCGTGATGCCGCAGGCCCGCCGCTTCCACGAGCTCGGAGTCGTTTCCGACGCCGAGAAGACGATGCCCGAACTCGAACCAGTCGACTGCGCGACGCGGGTTCCTATCGTTCAAGAGCTCGATGAAGAAAGCGCGGACGTCCTTCAGTTACTCGCCCCGGATTCGGACGATCTCCCAGAGGCAGGACACGCCTGAAGCTCTCGGTCGCGAGCATGCACTGGTCGCCGCCACGCCGTCATGGGCCCGTTTGATCGAAGCCTTCTGCGATACGGGTTGTCTCCATTTTGAGCGAAGCGAGACGTTCACCGACGATCGTGGATTCGGTCGCCGGGTTGGTGCCGAGCATGACGAGGACACACTGCTCGACTGTGAGACCTGTCGATCTTTCGAGAGTGGCGGCGTAGCCGGCGACTTGGAGCTCGTAAGCGAGAAGCCTTCCCTCGTCGCCCGAAGAGGCTGACAGTCGGTCGGTTTTGAAGTCGACCACCACCAGTGATCCGTCGGCAGTCTCGTAGACGAGGTCGACGTAGCCTTCGACCACGGTTCCGCCGTCGGTCGGAGCTGCGATGAAGAGCTCTCGCCAATGACGCGCTCGGGCGGCGTTGCGCATCGTCTCGGTCGAGAGCGCGGCTTGCACGGCAGAAATCACGTCGTCCGCGAGTTCGGGCACGCGGTGTGAGACGGCTTTCCTCCGGGAGATCTCGTGAATGTCCGCTCGACGCAACGTCTTGTCCAGTTCATTCAGGTGCTCTGAAAGGTCGAGAGAGGAGAGGACAGCATGCACGGCTCTGCCGAAGCGGAGTGCGGTGTCACCCGATGCGCTCCCAGCAGCCGGGGTCGTTCCACCGAAGGGTGCCACGTCACGTTCGCGCGACCCGCCTCCAACTTGGGACAATTCGGACTCCGCTAGTGCAGTGACGCTCACGACGGGTTGTCTCCGAAGCGCCTCGAGCTTGTCTCGCCGATTCCGGAGCCACTCCTCGCGGCGAACCGCCCATTCCGTTCCCGGCTGGTTGCCTGGTTCCTTTGCCCGGCCGACAGAAGGCTCGGCAAAGTGCTCCAGCAGGAATTCGAGGTGGCGTTCGGTTACGGCCTCTGCAACATTCTGCGCGCGCGTCGCAAATACGAAGGATTGCGCGGACGGGCGTCGCCAAAGGCCCGGATGGCGCTGGCAGAAGTCCCAGACCAACGCCCCCGGGCTGTTCTTGGCTTGCTCTCGTTCTGCTTGCTCCTTGTGGTGGATCGCCAACACGAGATGGTCGCGTGCGCGGGTCATCGCCACGTACAAGAGTCGGTGTTTCTCGAGAACGTCCAGCCGGCGATCCCTGTCCCGAGCCGCCGCGTAACCCGAGGTCGACAACGTCG
>DASPVS010000255.1:0-2541 GCA_035622235.1 Acidimicrobiales bacterium
GTAATCACTCTGGCCGACCGCCTTGTTGCAGGGGAGGAGTCGGCCATAGCGGCGGGTGTCGACGGCCGGCGTCCTGTGCCGGTGTTCCGCCCCGACAAGTCGGTGCCCATCAGGGTCGGTAGAAACCCCGCTCTCGTCCAAAATGCGGAGACGCTCGCACAGGTGGGACTCCTTTTCCGGTACGGTCCGGACTGGTTCAGAACAGTCGGGACCGATGACTCTCCGGGCACCACCCTTGTAACCATCGTCGGTTCCGTGGCTCTACCGGGCGTGCACGAGGTTCCGTTCGGACTACCTATCGGCCATATCGTCGATCGGGCGGGTCCCGACGCGAATTGGTCGGCAGTGCTCGTTGGTGGGTACGGAGGTACGTGGCTAGGTGCTAGTGCGCGCAAGGTGCTGTACGAGCCGCGTGCGCTCGCCGAGAAAGGCGCTGCTATCGGGCCGGGAGTGCTCTTGGTGCTCGGAGCTTCGAAGTGCGGCCTGGCCGAGACCGCACGGATCGCCAGGTACATGGCTCGTGAGAGCGCAGGACAATGCGGCCCTTGTCTCCATGGGCTACCTGCAATCGCGGAAGATCTCACGAGGTTGGTTGGTGGTCATGGTGACGCGCCGACTCTCGAGCGGATCCGGAAGCGATGCAGGATCGTAACCGGTCGAGGGGCTTGCAAACATCCAGACGGCCTCGCGCGACTCGTCGTGAGCTCTCTCCGAGTTTTTTCCGAGGATGCAGAGATCCACTCGTCGGGGCGTCCATGCTCTGGCACTAGGGACGGCTCGATACTCGCAATAGGGCGACAGAGTCCTGAAAGTTTCAGGTGATCCGGGCTTTTTCAGGGCGAGAGACAGGCCCAAGACGAACAGCATCGAAGATCGTGGTCGATCCTGTTTCCTGCGACGCGTTCGGGTACTGCGCAGAACTGCTACCCGAGTTGGTCGAGCTCGACGAATGGGGATATCCAATCGTCTCGGGTGAGGAGGTGAACGAGGATCTACTACGTCAAGCGCGTGAGGCAGTCCGGGCTTGTCCGCGACGAGCGTTTCGTATCAAGACGAGGGACTAGTGCTGGCACGATGAACACTCTCGTCGAACGCACCCGCAAGCGCCAGCACTCATGTCGGAGCGGCCACCACTCACGTCGCAGCGGCTAGCACTCAAGTCGGAGATGACACGTCGGGCGCGAGCGTGTCGAGAGCAGTGGGCTGCTCGATCGGTTCTCTCGGTCTGTTGGCCCGAACGTGTGAGAGGGGCAGCCGGACGGTGAACGTCGTGCCGGATCCCGGCGCGGACGTCGCTTCCACGGTTCCTGCGTGTCCCGTTACGATCGCAGAGACGATCGACAAGCCCAACCCCGCCCCACCTTGCGAGCGTGAGCGCGAGGACTCGGTTCTGTAGAAGCGCTCGAATACCTTGCCCACTTGGTCTTCGGTCATCCCGGGGCCTCGGTCGCTCACAGATACGATTGCTCTCTCGTCGGTCGTGGAGATCGTCACCGTTGTGTGTGTTCCGGCTGGCGTGTGCGCGCGAACGTTCGCAAGGAGGTTGTCGAACACCTGCCTCAGCCGGGTGCGTTCACCGATGACTTCGACTGGCTCAGGTGCTCGCAATTCAACCGACCAACTCGGCCCGACCGCGGTGGCGGTTCTAACCGATGCTGCGACGACTTCTACGAGGTCCAACGGATACTTGTCGAGAGCGAGGCCCTCGTCGAGGCGCGCGAGCAAGAGTAGATCTTCCACGAGATGTCCCATGCGTTCGGTCTCGTCGCGGATGCCACTGAGGACACGAGCCAGGTCCTCTGGGTTCTGCGATGCTCCACGTTCAAAGAGCTCGGCATACGCGGAGACCGCCGCGATCGGCGTACGCAGCTCATGCGAGGCGTCGGCCACGAATCTGCGCATTCGTTCCTCGGATGCTCGGAGGTCCGATTCGGTCGCGTCCCGTTGTGCAAAAGCCGTTTCTATCCTCCCCAACATGAGGTTCATGGTTCTCGCCAGCCGTCCGACTTCCGTCCGCTTGTCGTCGCCCGAAGCTCGTTCCTGAAGTCGTCCGTCCGCGATCGCCTCTGCGGTTCGTTCCACTTCTGTCAACGGGCGCATCGCCGCACGGACGAGCCACCATCCGATCCCGAGTGCAAGCAACAAGGCCACCGCCGATACCCCCGCCTCGACCGCGAGAAGTCGGTTCGAAGTCGCCCGCACGTCGTCTATCGGTTGTGCGACGATGAGGACGTCCCCGTTTTGAAGCATCGACGCTCTCACGCGGAAGGGCGGCCCTCCCGCCTGAGTTGAAGGAGCGGTGAAGTAGACAGCCTCCTCGTGACCTTGCACTGGCGAATATCCAGTTATGTGCTCGGGGAGCTGGGGTGAGTAGACCGTGCCTTCGTACACCGAGTTCGACAGGCGTTGGAGCGTGGTTCCAGACGGACTGCGTGTCTCCGCGAAGAACGTCGACGGCAGGTGATCGGGCGAGTCGCCTTGTGGTTCACCCTCGGTGCGCTCCGGCCTCGGGCCGGACCCGGTTCCCTCCGACGCGGCTGG
>DASPVS010000256.1:0-4341 GCA_035622235.1 Acidimicrobiales bacterium
TCTCCGTCCGGTGTCGTGTTCATCTTGTCCAGAAGGACACCGTCGAGGTCCCGCGCCAGAAGCTCGTCCCACTTCGAGCCCCAGATCACCTTGATCACGTTCCAGCCGGCACCGCGGAAGACGGCTTCGGCCTCCTGGATGATCTTCCCGTTGCCGCGAACGGGGCCGTCGAGGCGCTGGAGGTTGCAGTTGACGACGAAGATCAAGTTGTCGAGGTGTTCCCTGCCTGCCACCCCGAGTGCTCCGAGCGTCTCGACCTCGTCGAGCTCGCCGTCGCCGACGAATGCCCACACGCGCGCCGAACTGGTGTCGACGAGCTCGCGATGTAGGAGATAGCGGTTTACGTGCGCCTGGTAGATCGCGCACAGGGGTCCGAGGCCCATCGAGACCGTCGGAAACTCCCAGAAGTCCGGTAGGAGTCGTGGGTGCGGATAACTGGGCAGGCCACCGCCGCCGACTTCTTGGCGGAAGCGGTCGAGCTGCTCCTCGCTGATACGACCTTCCACGAAGGCGCGTGCATAGATTCCGGGTGATGCATGACCCTGAAGGAAAACCTGGTCCCCAAAACCCCCGTCCGACTTGCCGCGGAAGAAGTGGTTGAACCCGACCTCGTAGAGCGAGGCCGAGCTCGCGTACGTGGAGAGGTGGCCGCCGATGCCTTCGCTGCGATGGTTCGCGCGCGTGACCATGACAGCGGCGTTCCACCGGATGTAGGCGCGGATCCGCCTTTCGAGGTGCTCGTCTCCCGGGAACCAGGGCTCCTCGTCTTTGGGGATCGTGTTCACGTAGGGGGTCGACACGGTGGCAGGGAAGCCGACCTGCTTCGAGCGGGCGCGTTCGAGGAGCTTCATGAGCAGGAACCGGGCCCGTGTGCGCCCGTGTGCGTCCACCACGGCGTCGAACGAGTCCAGCCACTCGGCCGTCTCCTGGGGGTCGATGTCCGGGAGCTGATGCGAGATGCCGTCGAAGAGCACGTAACCATGCTAAAGCCGAGGTCGACGATTCTGTGCGTGAAGCAACGCGAAATTCACGGGCCTATGGGCACAAGAGAGGTCGTCTGTAACCTACGGAGATGCTCGCCAGACTGTTCGTCGAACCACAGATGGGTGCCAGCTACGAGGATCAACTCCGGGTCGCCCGTGCGGCGGAGGAGAGCGGTTTCGATGCGTTGTTCAGGTCGGATCACTACCTCACCATGGGCGGGGAGGGGCTTCCGGGACCCACGGACTCCTGGGTCACGCTCGCAGCCCTCGCACGGGAGACCAGTCGAATCAGGCTCGGGACTCTCGTGACCGCGGCGACGTTCCGGCTGCCAGGCCCGCTCGCCATAATCGTCGCCCAAGTCGACGCTATGAGCGGGGGTCGTGTCGAGCTCGGTATCGGGGCGGGCTGGTACGACCAGGAGCACAGCGCCTACGGGATTCCTTTCCCCCCGTTCGGCGAGCGTTTCGCACGCCTCGAAGAGCAGCTCGAGATCCTCACGGGACTGTGGACGACGGCCGAGGGCGATCAGTTCTCGTTCGAGGGACGCCATTACCGGCTCGAGAAAAGCCCCGCTCTCCCGAAGCCCTTTCAACGTCCTCATCCGCCGATCATCGTCGGAGGGCTCGGGCCCAAGACGACGCCAAGGTTGGCCGCCCGTTTCGCGTCCGAGTACAACACACCCTTCATGTCGCCAGCCGACGCCGAAAACCAGTTCAAGATCGTCCGTGAGGCGTGCGAAGCCGCGCAGCGCGATCCGGCGGACATCACGTTTTCCTCCGCGGTGGTCGTCTGCTGTGGAAGCGATCAGGCCGAATTCGCCCGGCGAGCCGCGGCGATCGGGCGCGAAGAAGACGAGCTGCGTCGAAACGGTGCTGCGGGCCTCGTCGACGATGTCGTAGAACGACTTCTCGAGTACCGGGACGCCGGAGCGTCGCGTGTCTACCTGCAGTTCCTCGACCTGTCCGATATCGATCAGGTGCGTCTGCTCGGGAGCGACGTCCTCCCCTTGATCGCGTAGCGCCCCTCGATCACAAACCCGTCACGCAGGAGACTTCCCGCGACGGCCGAAATTATCGAGCGCGCTGGCGAATTCCGGGCTGGTGAGCTGTGCTCGGAACAAGAAGTCCTCTGCGTCGATTCGCGCCAAGAGCTCCGACGGATCGCCACGCATGAGCCGCCTGGTGGCGAGGAGAGCGCCTGGGGGCTTGTCCAGAAGTTCGTCGAGCAGCAGCGAGGCTTCTGCGTCGACGTCTTCGACTACGGCGTTTGCGATCCCGTACTGAACGGCTTGCTCGGCGTTGAGCGGTCTGCACAAGAGGAACGCTTCGGCTGCCAGCCGCCGGCCCACGAGTCGGGGTAGCAGCATCGTGCTCCCTGCTTCGGGGACGACCCCGAGGTCGACGAACGGAAATCGCAGCTGTGCATCGGCGGATACGTAAACGAAATCGCAGTGAAGCAACATCGTCGCCCCCACGCCGATAGCCCTACCTCTGACTGCGGCGACGAGCGGCTTGGAGCAGACAGCGAGCGAACGAAGAAAGCGCGTGACCGGTACATCTTCGTCGGGGTCGGTAGTCGGGGAGAGGAAGTCGTAGAGGTCGTTTCCGGCACAGAAATCGGGGCCTTCGGCGCGAAGCACGCCCACACGGATGCCGTCGTCCGACTCGAGTCTGGCGAGGCCGTCGGCCAACGCGCGGTACATGTCGCTCGTGATGGCGTTCTTCTTTGCGACACGGTCGAATCGCAACGTGATGACGTTCTCGCTGATCTCCGTCGCGACGCCGTTCCCCTGCTCGTCTGCTGCCACTGGCGAGTCCTCTCTCTTCGACTCCGAGTCCGACCCCTGGTCGAGCAATCCTCTCAATCAAATTCCTTTAGCAATTCCTTGGGCAATTCCTTTGGAAAGGCAATTTCTCAAGAAGGCGTCCCCACCGCTTCCGGTTCGCTCCTCCGCTCGCCGCTGCTCGTCGCAAGCATGGAACCGACAAGGATCATCGGGAATCCGATCGCGATCCCGCCCGTGAACGGTTCCCCGAGGATCGTGACGCCGAGGAGAACCGCTACAGCCGGGTTCACGTACGTGATGACGGTCGAGCGAGTCGGGCCGACCTCTTGGATCAGAGCGAAGAACAGCACGAACGCGAGAGCGGTACAGACCACGGCGAGGCCCGCAACTGCACCTATCGCTTCGAGCGAGACGTGAGCGGGTAGGTGCGTCAACGCGTAGGGCGCATAACCGAGGGCGGTGAGGGCCACGGCCGCATTGATGACGCCCAAGCTCGGCAGATCCGAAAGCCGCTTGACGACGATGAACGGCCCGATGGCGTAACAGACGGCGACCACGATGACCATGCCGACCGATGCCAGGTCGATGCCCTTTACGTCGACCCCCACCAGCACGGCCACTCCGGACAAGCCGAGGACGAGCCCGCAAAGTCTCCTCACCCCGAAGTGCTCACCGTGCGAGGTGATCCTCGCCAGCAGCGCCCCGATCAGGGGAACCGTCGCCACGAGCAGCCCTGTCACAGAGCTCGACAGGTGCTGCTCGGCGCGAGAAAGAAGGAACCATGGGATCGCCATCTCCACGATCGCGAACAAAGCCACGTAGGGAAATCTCGCTCGGAGAGGTCGGAGCGCGTCCTGGCGGAGCGCTATGGGCAAAAGCAAGAGCGCGGCGGGGGCCGTCCGGCCGAAGACGATGACCCCAGGGGAGAGCTCGCGCACGGCGACTCTGATGAGGAGGTAGGGAATTCCCCAGATCACACTCATCACGGCGAAGAGCACCCATCCGCGCCGAGACATCCGAACATCCTTGCTCGCGATTGTCAGCCGGCCAATCCGGGAGCTACACCAGACCGGTGCGGTTCGTCGTTTTTGGGGCAGGAGCAGTGGGCGGTGTGATCGGCGGGCGACTCGCAGAAAACGGCCACGACGTCGTTCTCGTGGCCAGAGGCGAGAACTACGAGGCGATCGCCCGACAGGGTCTCGTGGTCGAGTCCCAGAAGGGCGAGGTGACCATCGACGCGGCCGTGGTAGACGACCCTGCGTCGATCGACTGGGGGCCTGACGACGCGGTGATCCTGAGCATGAAATCCCAGGACACCGCCGAAGCGCTAAACGCGCTTTCGAATGTCGCGCCGCCCGCGACGCCGATCTTCTGTGCGCAGAACGGGGTCGACAACGAGCGAATGGCTCTCCGGCGCTTCCGCGCTGTCTACGGGGTGTGCGTGATGTGCCCGACGGCACATCTCGTCCCGGGTCGCGTGCAGGCTTTCTCGTACCCACTCACCGGCATGCTCGACCTCGGGCGCTATCCGACGGGTGTGGACGACGTGGCCCGTGAAGTTTCTGCCGCCT
>DASPVS010000257.1:0-3632 GCA_035622235.1 Acidimicrobiales bacterium
GGGAAAGTCGACGCTCCTCCAAAGCATCGCTCGCGCAGCTGGAATGGGCTTTGTGTTCGTCGAGGGAAACGCCGAGTTGACGCCCGCCCGGCTAGTGGGTCACCACGATCCGAGCCGCGTGATGACGGAGGGATACTCCGAGAACGTGTTCGTCGACGGGCCGTTGCTCCGAGCGTTACGCGAAGGAGCGCTTTTGTACGTGGAGGAGATCAACCGCGTCGCTGAGGAGACTCTCAACGTTCTGGTCGGGGTCATGTCCGAGGGCATGGTCCAGGTGCCGCGTCTGGGCCGCGTCGAAGCGAGCGATCACTTCCGCATCGTCGCAGCGATGAATCCGTTCGACTCCGTTGGGACGGCGCGGATCTCGTCCTCGATCTACGACCGGTCGTGTCGTGTCTCGATGGACTACCAGACCGCTTTCGAAGAGCGTGAGATCGTCCTCCGGCGAACCGCCCACGAGCTCACCGGCCGCGAGCCCGATACTGCGTGGCTCGACCAAGTGGTTTCGCTCGTCCGGCGTACTCGGGCGCATCGGGACATACGAGTGGGATCCTCCGTTCGCGGCGCGATAGACCTCACATTGGTCGCCGACAACTTGGGCCGCATCAGGGGCACCGACCATCGACGCCCGGATGTTTGTCTCGACGCAGCGCTCACTTCGTTGTCGGGGCGGATAAAGCTCGACGAAGGTTGCGGGCGATCACCGGAACAGGTGATCGAGGAGCTGTGGAGCGAGGTCTTCGCGGATCGTCGTCCGGGGGATGTGCCGGTTTCTGCGGAAATGTCTGCGTCGGGGGATGTACCGGCTCCGGCAAACGAAATCGACGGAGCGCGTGGCCGGTCCGAAGACCAACGAATCTCGGCCATGGACCGCGATCCCTTTGGACCGGAGGCCTTGGGAAAAGCCGGGGCCCCGGGCGTTCCCGGGGCAATGGGCTAATACAACAAGGATCTGCTGCGCGCGATGTGATCGCCTCAGCACGACGTCGCACGACGTCACGCCGCGACCTCGAGCGCAATCCCCATTTCCTGCGTCTCTCCCCTGCTCCTGGTGAGCTTGACACTGCGGCTCTCGACTCCATGGTCGACGAAGACCCGGGGACGGCGCTGACGGTACTTACAGAGGCGACAGGTGCCGTTGATCCACGTTTGCGTGAACTCGCGCGCAGACTTGCGGGCAGGGTCATCGTCCGCCTCACGGAGAACCGGCTGAGGTCGAGCGGCGAGCGGGGTACGGGGAAGATCGTCCTCGGTCGCGCGGGGACTGAAGGGGACGTCGACCTGGACGCAAGTCTCGACGCCATTGCGGACGCGAAAGCGGCTGGTCGACCGGTCTCGCTGGAAGACCTTGCCGTGCGCAGGTGGGCTCGACCGCGAAGCGCTATAGCTGTCGTGGTCGACCGAAGTGGGTCGATGGGTGGCGATCGTCTCGCCAATGCTGCACTGGCCGCTTCGGTCGTGGCGATGAGGGCGCCGGGAGACCATGCGGTGCTCGCGTTCGCTGGAGACGTGACCGTCGTAAAGGGCATCGACGAAGACGCGACGATCGAGCGGGTGGTCGATGACCTCCTCTCGCTGAGGGGTCATGGTTCGACGGATCTCGCACTTGCGCTATACGCAGCTCGGGCTCAGTTGGCACGCTCGAGCGCCAGTCGGCGGATCGCCGTCGTCCTTTCTGACTGCCGGCACAACTGTGGTGGCGAACCGCTGACCGAGGCCCGCTGGTTCGATCAAATGCTCGTCGTCGCCCCGGCGGGAGATTCCGAAGAGGCGCGCGCTTTCGCCGCATCATGCGGAGCGAAGGTCGCCGAAGTCGCAGGACCGACGGCCATCCCCGAGACTCTCGTCCAGCTCCTTGCATGATCTTCTCATGAAGGAATTCCCCCCCGATTTCGCGATCTCGCTCGATTCCGGATCCCGCCGCATCGACGACCGCATAGACGACCGTACGGTTCTTGTCGGTGGCTCTCCGTTACGCCTCTTGCGGCTCTCTGCGCGCGGCAGTCAGCTCGTCGACCGCTTGGCTGCTGGTGAGCCGATTCCCCCGGACAGGTCCTCGTGGCGTTTGGCGCGGCGCCTTTTGCAAACGGGGTTGGCACACCCAAGACCCGCCACAGGCAGCGGTCCCTACAGCGCGCACGACGTAACTGTCGTAATTCCCGTTCGTGACCAGACAGACGGGTTGAAACGTCTGCTCGCAGAGACTGGAGTCCTAGATGACGTCGCCAAGGTCGTCGTCGTGGACGACTCGTCGTCGGACGCCCGAGAAGTGCGCAGAATTTGCAAGCAGGCTTCGAGCGAAGAGCGCGGCGATCGCATCGTGGAGCTCGTCCGCAATGAGATCGCTTTAGGACCCGGCGCAGCCCGTAACAAGGGCGTGGATCTCTGCAGTACCGACCTTGTTGCATTCTTCGATGCGGACTGCGTTCCCCAGGCGGATTGGACAACGCATCTGCTTTCGCATTTCGCGGATTCTTGTGTAGCTGCAGTGGCACCGAGAGTTCGCCCAGGTTCGCCTGTCGGCTACTCCGACTCCGGCTCCGACTCCGGTGAAGATGTTCGGGATCCCCACGAGCTTTACGGCCGGCTACTCATGTACGAAGAGTTGCATTCTCCTTTGGATCTGGGGCAGGCCGAAGACTATGTGAGGCCCGGCGGCCGCGTTCCGTACGTGCCGACCGCTGCTCTTCTCGTTCGCCGCGACGTCCTCGACCGGGTCGGCGGGTTCGACTCGGAACTCCGGGTAGGTGAGGACGTGGACCTGGTCTGGCGGATCGTGGAATCCGGGTGGACGGTCATCTATGAACCGACCGTGACGGCAACCCACGACATAAGGAGAGGTCTCATCCGGTGGCTGCTTCAAAGGTTCGCCTACGGGACCTCCGCAGCCCCACTCGCGAAACGTCATCCCGGTGCCCTGGCGCCGCTTCGGATCTCGGGCTGGAGTGCGGCTGTCTGGGGGTTGATCGGTTCCGGTCATCCCGTTGCGGGTGCCTCGGTAGCGGGTGTGACCACAGCGCTTCTCACCCCCAGGTTGGAGGAGCTTCGCCATCCCCTGGCGGAAAGTGCGCGCATCACAGGAACCGGACATGCGATGGCGGGTCGGCTGATCGGCCATGCGATCAGGCGCGTTTGGTGGCCCGTTGCGCTCGCCGCATCGTTGCCGTCCCGGCGAGTTAGGCGCGTGATAGCTGCTGCCTTCGTGATCCCACCTCTGATCGAATGGGTAACTCGGCGTCCCAAAATGAACCCCGTTCGCTGGTGCGCGATGCGCGTTGCGGACGATCTTTCCTACGGTGCCGGGGTTTGGGTCGGATGTTGGCGGGAGCGGAGTCTCGCTCCACTCCTTCCTGATTTCTCGAATTGGCCCGGCAGGAGCTCAGCAGTAGAGGGTGCCGTCGCAGACCAACGGACCTGCGGTCCGACCACAGAGACGATTCACAGTAAGCCCACAGAAACGGACGGTTGACTCGACTGGGACGGTGGCAGGACCGGACGACCCGCACGACCCCCGCAGGGCGCGCGGGATGCAGGACCGGACAACCCGCACGACCCCGGCAGGGGCGAGCGGAATTCGGCTCGAGAGAGTGGGATCAACGATGTTTTCAACTTTCGCCAGCAAAATCGGCGAA